>NZ_JAUSCG010000215.1 GCF_030651615.1 Methanocalculus sp. | reverse complement strand
TTATGTTTAATATAGAAGAGATCGTATTGGTGTTAGGTACAGGTCTTGCTTATTTAACAGGATGATACTGACATAACCAATACTAATAGTATTTTATGTCAATAATTATGGCACTAAAAATCAAATAAGTATGTTTAAGTTATTTCATATTCGATAGTGATATGATGTGGTATTATGAATAATCGCATTCGTTTGATTATATGTGGAGTGTTTCTTGTCGCACTCCTTGCCGTTGCAGGCTGCGTTGGTGATTCAGGGCAGACTTCAGGTCCGGCAGCTGAGCAGAAAGAGATGACCCTGACCGATGGCTTCGGCCGTACGGTGACCTTTGCAACTCCGGTTGAGAGTGTCCTATGTTCTGGTTCCGGGACGCTCCGGTATTTGGTGTACCTGCAGGGCCAGGATCTGGTTGTCGGTGTTGACAGCATCGAGAAGGAAGATAATGCTATCGAGGGCCGTCCCTATGCGCTGATACACCGTATGTGGTTGAAGGATCTTCCTCTCTTCGGTGAGTACCGTGGAAAGGATGATCCCGAGAAGGTGATTGCGATCGGCCCTGATCTCGTCTTCAAGGGTGGATCAAGCGGTACTGCGTATGGCACCAGTGCAGCTGAGGCAGACACGCTTCAGCAGAAGACAGGTACTCCTGTGGTGGCATTTGCTTATGGCTCTCTCAGAAATGAGGCTGAGAAGACGGAGATGTACACCGGTCTCAGGGTGATGGGAAAGGCGATCGGGAAGGATGCCCGGGCTGAAGAGGTGATCGCGTACATCGAGGCGACGATGGCAGATATTGAGGCTCGTACCGGTGATATTCCGGCAGCCGATCAGAAGCAGGTCTATATCGGCGGTGTGAGCAGTGCGGGTGCACATGGCATCATCTCGACTGAGCCTGCGTACCCACCGTTCCTCTGGGTGCATGCGAATAATGTCGCATCCGGTCTTGGAACCGCACATGTTGATGTTGCGAAAGAGGCGATCGTGGACTGGGATCCCGAGTATATCTTCATCGATGTCGGAACGATCCAGATGGATAGTCAGGGTGCGATCGGGCAGCTGAAGACGGATCCAGCGCTGAAAGGGCTATCTGCTGCGAAGAGCGGTAAAGTCTATGGTGTGTTACCGTACAACTTCTACAACACCAACTATGAAACAGTCCTTGCAAATGCGTACTTTGTTGGATCTGTCCTGTATCCGGACCGGTTTGCTGATGTCGATCCGGTGAAGAAGGCTGACGAGATCTATACCTTCTTTGTCGGAAAGCCGGTATTTAATGAGCTCTCCGGCCAGTACGGAGGGCTTGGTTTCGCTCAGATCCCGATCTGAGCCTCCCTTCTTTTCATTCGTACTTTTTTTTCATATGAATTCTTTATTCAAAAATTGGATTCAATCAGATGAAAAAAGAGAATGGGTATCCTTAAGTGTATCTCAAATCTATTTTCATCTGATGTGGTATTATGAATAATCACATGTATGTTATTATCTGTGGGGCGGTACTTGTTGGCCTCCTTGCAGTTGCGGGCTGTGTGGGTGAATCCAAAAGTCCTGTAGTGTCGGCTTCCGGACCTGTTGAGACCACTCTGACTGACGGCTTTGGCCGGATGGTTACCGTTCCAGTACCTGCAACTGAGGTTCTCTGCTCAGGTTCCGGGTGCCTCAGGTATCTGGTGTACCTGCAGGGTGAGGATCGAATCGTCGGTGTCGATAGCATTGAAAAGAGCATTCGTCCGATTGAAGGCAGATCGTATGCCATTGTACACAGGAATTGGATGGTTGATCTTCCGCTCTTCGGTGAGTTCCGCGGAAAAGATGATCCAGAGAAGATTATTGGCATCAGTCCACAGGTTGTCTTTAAGACTGGTGCTGACGGTCAGCCATCGGCTACAAATGCCGATGCAATTGATAAACTTCAGGATAAAACAGGTGTGGCGGTAATTGGGTTCCTGTACGGATCGTTACGGACTGATGATGAGAAGGCTCAGATGTATGAAGGACTCCGCCTGATGGGGAAGGTTATCGGAAAAGAACCTCGTGCCGAGGAAGTGATCGAGTATATCGAAGCAACGATGGCGGATCTTGAAGCCCGAACCGGTGATATCCCGCCAGCTGAACAGAAGCGGGTCTACATTGGGGGTGTGAGTCTCTCCGGTGCTCATGGTATCATCTCGACTGAGCCTGCATATCCGCCGTTCCTCTGGGTGCATGCGAATAATGTTGCATCCGGTCTTGGCATTGCACATGTCGATGTTGCGAAAGAGGCGATTGTGGACTGGGATCCCGAGTATATATTCATCGATATCTCTACGATTGATATGGATAATGATGGCGCGATCGGGCAACTGAAGTCTGATCCGGCACTTAAGACCCTTTCTGCGATGAAGAGCGGAAAGGTGTACGGTGTCCTTCCGTATAATAATTATAATATCAATTACGAGACTGTTCTTGCTGATGCCTATTACATCGGTAAGGTACTGTACCCTGAACGGTTTGCAGATATCAATCCGGTTGAGAAGGCAGATGAGATCTATACCTTCTTCCTTGGAAAGCCGGTCTTTGATGAGTTAAACAGTCCGTACAGAAACCTCGGGTTCTCACAGATCCCGATCTGATTGAACACATCCATTCAATTAGGGGGGGGCGTTTCCCCCCCTCTTCTCTTTTATCTGGTTTTTTTCTCCTCCGGATCTGACTCGTTCAGCTGGCAGCTGCTGTAAAATACGCCACGTTCGCCCCGAACGGATCTGATCTCCCCTCTCGCTTCCAGATCCCGAAGGAGTTTTGCCACTTCCCCGCCGGGCATCCCGGTGATCCTGATGATATCCTCAATGGTCGAGGGGCGGCGGCAGAGCATTGCAGCGATCATCTCTTCCCCCTCGCCCCCCCCTCCTCCGGATCCTGAGATGGATCGTTTCCGGTTGACGATCTCAATCCCCTCTACACCAAGCAGCTCTCGTATATCCAGAAGTTCGGTCTCTGATGCCGCCTGCACCCAGCCCTCCGGAGCCGGACGGTCAAGGGTGTTCAGCTGCACGATATCAGGTCTGACCCGCAGGATCGC
The DNA here is from genome assembly GCF_030651615.1 of Methanocalculus sp. Classification (GTDB taxonomy): domain Archaea; phylum Halobacteriota; class Methanomicrobia; order Methanomicrobiales; family Methanocorpusculaceae; genus Methanocalculus. The sequence continues at coordinate 1,142 of NZ_JAUSCG010000215.1, read as the reverse complement.
TTCGCGAAGCCGGAGAAGCTCGTCTTCGGTGGTATTCAGCCCCGGTATGATGAAGACCTCAAGCCAGATCTCGCCCGTATAGTGCCTTCTGAACGCTTCCATCCCATCGATGATGGTATTGATTTTGAGGGACGGATGGGGTCGGTGTATCCGCTCAAATGTCTCCTGTACTGCTGAAGTGAGGGTAGGGATCACCCGGTCTGCAGACAGCAGCTCCTCTGTTACATCCGGCAGATAGAGAAGGCTCCCGTTTGTGAGGACGCTGATTGTATAGTGTGGAAACTCCTCTTTGACCATTGAGATCACACTTCCAAGCGAGAGCGAGAGGGTCGGCTCACCTGATCCCGCAAAGGTGACCGAATCGAGTTCCGGGCTGGTGGAGAGGATGCTCCTGAGCTCTGAGATTACTTCTTCTTCAGGGAAGAAGTACTCCCGTTCAACTGTCTTCATTGTTGTCTCCCCGCATTCGCAGTAGATGCAGTTGTATGAGCAGGTCTTGTACGGGATGAGATCGATCCCAAGAGATCTGCCAAGCCGGTACGAAGATACCGGGCCAAAGATATGTTTATATTTCATTCGACGTACCGTCTCTAACCTTAACAGATGATCTGATCTGTTCTTCTCCTGATACTCCACCTTCGAATTTCCCGGATATAACTGCTTCTGTCTCTGCATTCTGGTTGTATTAGTGCTATACATAATCCCATTTTGTACAACCTACTCTCCATACTAAAGTGTATTATGCAGTAAAAAATCGATATTTAATTGAATTGTTCAGAAGAAGCGAAAAATGAATATGCTTATTTACCCAACATCCCTATATTGATTTGAGGAAGTATAATGTATTTTAATAATCGTATTCACTCCATGCTCCCCGGCAGGTATGGGAACTGCGATGGGCAAAAACAGCATATAAGGGGTGGATAATCCTTTGCACTTCGATGACGGTGAACTCCCGCAGGATTACCTGAAGTACACACACCGGAAGGTGCTCTGGATTCTCGGAGGCATCGTAACACTCTTCTTCCTCCTTATCCTCTCAATTTCGGTTGGTGCGGTCTCGATATCCCCCTATGAGGTCTTTCTCACCCTTATCGGGCAGAATGTATCGACGAAATGGGATGCAATTATCTGGAATATCC
>NZ_JAUSCG010000212.1 GCF_030651615.1 Methanocalculus sp. | reverse complement strand
CAAGAATAGTAAGGGAGAGCGGGTTGGCCGGATCATGGGCTTTCGCCACCTCGCAACAGATGACCCCGACCTCAGGCGTCTCTTTGAAGAATCATCTGAGGGACTTAAGGGACAAAGCGATCATCTCTGGGATGAGACGGTGATCGGTATGCTCCGATCTGCCGGATATATCGTACGTATCTGATTATATCTTAATACCGGATCACGACAAACTATTCTGGTGTGCAGACAACTCCTGCGTATCTCCCCTCAGGCTCAACTCTAAGGAGGCGTATTGCAGAACGCCTCTTCTTCTTAGGGCCGGTTCTGATCCTTGCGATAGAAACCTCCGGGGAGTCCGGGCTTGTTGAGATCATGAATGCGGGATTGCATTCCGGATATACATTCCTCTGGGTCTTTGCCATTGCCCTCATCTATAAATTCGCCTTTGCCTATGGGATCGCACGATACACTCTTTCTACCGGAAAGACGATATTCTCAGGCCTCAGGTCAATCCCAGGCCCCAGAAACTGGGAGGTCACCTTCATCACCATCATCTACATCCTTGAGATGGCAGCATATGGTGGTTTCCTCGTCATCGCAGGTCAATTCCTCCTCTACCTTATCCCGATTGAGATCCCGATCCACTGGATAGCCCTCATTACCCTCGGTGTTATCCTCCTCCTCCTCTGGAAAGGGAGTTACGAACGACTTGAACATGTGATCCTGGGGATGGTCGTCATCCTCTTTATTGGAGCGATATTTAGTTTATCAGCCCTCAATGTGCCTTTTCTCGAGGTGGCAGAAGGTTTTGTTCCTCACCTTGATCCAAAACATTACATCGAGATTATGGCGCTCCTTGGCGCTGTTGGTGCCGGACTCAACCTGCTCCTTTACTCGGTCTGGCTCCATGAGAAGACCGGCGGAATACCCTGCACCCATGACCTCCCTGAGAAGATGCGGATCGTCCGAAGCGATCTCTTAATCGGTTTTGGCCTTATTGCCCTGATGTCATTTGTCTTCCTTGGAATTGGAGCATCGTATTCTGATTCGGTCCATATCGGTGAAGGTATCAGCTCAGCATATACTGTCTCTGTCCATCTCTTCCATACCATCCCCTATGCCGCACCTGTCTTCATTTTCTCCTCATTTATTCTCCTTGCGGGTGCTGTCCTCTCCGGAATCGACGGTCGTGCACGGGCAGTCTGTGGCATCCTCCGTGAGGCGGGAGGCGTTCAAATCCCTCCAAAGAAGCTGTACCGACTGATCCTCGTTGGATTCTCAGCCATCATCTTCGCTGCGGTCTTCATCGGAAGCCCGGAATACTTAATCAAGAATGTTTCAGCTATTGCCTCGATCCTCTTTGCGATCATCGGTTTTGCCCTCATCTACATCGATAACAATCTTCCGCAGGGACACCGGGGATCACGCCTATGGCTCGCTGTTATGGCAGTAGGATCAGGGATCTACCTCCTTGTTGCACTCCTTGAGGAGGATACTATCCTTTCATTTGGTATCCCTCTTATGGAGAGGCTGGCAATCTTCCTCTTCATCCTCTTCCTCTTCGTCAGATCAGATCTTGCTCTGGCATACAGGAAAGGTGTGGCGACCAGAACCGATCTCCTCTGGCTCATCCTGATCTTTGGAGCCCTCTCGATCTATGGGACATTCCGTGGATATAATGTTGAAAGTGTCATCGTGAGCTTCAAGGACATTGGCCCGATCATTGCAGGTATCATCGGGGGGCCGATTGCCGGTGCAGCGGCAGGAGTCATCGGTGGTGCTTACCGGTATTCTCTTGGGGGATGGACTGCGCTTCCCGGTGCGGTTGCAACGGTGGTCGCCGGGGTGCTCGGAGGTGTCGCTGCCAGGCGCTGGACGCTTACACCGCTGCGCCTCGCGATCCTCGGAGTTGGTGCCGAAGCGATCCAGATTCTCATTCTCGTCCCTCTCCTTACCCTTGGTGCTCCTCATACAGAGGTGCTTGACGTGATACGGTATACCCTCCTCCCGATGTCCGTAGTGACAGCAGCAGGGCTGATAATGTATCTCCAGATCGAGGAGCAGTTCAAAAGGACCGTTGATATGAAAGATCTGATATCGTGGGTCAGGCAGGAGATCGATCCTGATCTGGAATCAGACCTGGAAAAGCCGTAATCAGAGGTACTCAGCCTGAACTGCAAGCACACCGGCACTATCTCCGGCTGCAGCGTATTCGGCAAGCGGCTCGGCATTCACTTCAAGAAACCGGATTCCAAACGGTACCTTTGCAAGAATAGATTCTGCCTGTTCCCGTTCTCCAAGGATAATCAGTGCTGCAGCAAGAGCCTCGACCGAAGAGAGGACAAACGGTTTTCCGAAGTTGACAGGGTTAGCAGCAACCAGAAATGGGAGCGCACGACGCCCGCGAAATCCAAATAACTCCTCCCGCTCAAGCACTTCCCATGAACAGTCAAGAGCGGTTATTGATCGGACCCACTTCGTATCCGCCGGAGAGATGACAACACCCGCTGTCGGGTCAAGGAGGAGGGTCGCCTTTGGCACCTGCCGAAATGATGGCACGATCCGGACCATGCCATATCGCTTTAGCTTCTTCATTGTGCACTTTCGGGGATCACAGGTGTTGTCCCGGTAGGAGACCAGAGGGATCATACTGAAGTACTATCTTATTCTCTGACGTAATCAAGCTCCCGCGATCAATCCATGAAGGATCAGCACCAATACCTGAGTATATGTACGTCATGGTTGCACCCTGTATTCTCGACCCGACTCTCAGGGCAGAAGGGATCACGCGGGATGAGGATCTCAGGGTATATGATCGCTGCCTTGATCGGTGTCGGGCATTTGGGCTTGATATTGTCCCGCTCCCCTGCCCGGAGACGCTGTACCTCGGGAGAGTAAGGGGACCTGCCACATATACAGAGCGGCTTAACACCTCAGACTTTGAATCACTCCTCGATGGTCTTGAAGAAGAGGTGAGAGCGATGATCCAAAAGCGGGGTGAGCCGCTCTGTATTGTAGGGGTTGACTCTTCACCCACCTGCGGAGTGAACACCACCTGGTACAGCCCGGAAGGAAAGGTCGATCATCGCGGGGCTTTCCTCTCACGGTTCCCGGATATTCCGATGACAGATGTCTATGACTTTGCCCGGTACCGTGTGTATCTTGCTGCCCCACTCTTTTCAGAAGCAGAACGGCGGTACAACGAGTTCATCCGCGACATCCTCGCAACCCACTGCTTCGAGGTCTACCTTCCGCAGGAGGCAGGAGATGATTCGGCTGCCCGTCATCACGAGGCGATGGGGGATATCTTCAGATCAAACTGTGAAGCAGTCAAAAATACCGACTGGGTGGTTGCGATCGTGGATGGTGCGGATGCCGACTCAGGCACCGCATGGGAGATGGGGTATGCACATGCATTGGGAAAACCGGTAATCTCTCTCAGAACGGACTTCCGGAATACAGGCGATAACGAGCATGTGAACCTGATGCTCGAACAGTCCTCGATGGTTATAACGCGGAGAGAAGATCTTCCTCATGCTCTCCTCTCCCCGCTTCACCACTGAATCATCTTTTTTTTGTTGCGAGGATCACCTCTCCGATCGACCGGAAGAGGTCTTCCACTTCGGAGAAGACCGGAACACCTCCTCTCCTCAAAACAGGTATCCCCGGTCTGACAGAGTCGCCTCCCGGAAAAGCCGCAAGCACCATATTCTTCGTATGCTCTGAGAACCGGACGATCTCAAACGCCACCTGTTTTGGATCGGCAATTGCTGTTGGTGCGGAGATGATGACAGCAATATCCCAGAAGCTCTGGTCCTGAAGAAGGATATCAAATACACGGGCAAACCTTCCTGCGGTCGAGTCGCCGATCATATCAATCGGGTTTCTTCCACTCCATCCGGGCGGGAGGATCAAATCCATCGCCGTATGTACAGACTGCGGTAGTGGGACGAGATCAATTCCGTTCCGCTCGGCATAGTCAGACGAGAGGACTGCAAATCCTCCTGCACTCGTAACAATGACCGCCCTTTTACCTCCGGGATATCCCTGACCGGATAGTATCCCACCTATCTGAAAGGCGGACCGGATAGAGTCCGCCGGGACGACGCCCGCCTGCCGGAATGCCGCACGATAGGTCTGGTAGTCCCCTGCAAGCGATCCGGTATGGGATGCAGCAGCCGCCCGGCCGATCCGTGAACTTCCGGCTTTGATTGCAATAACCGGTTTATGCCAGGAGATACGGGATACCGTCTCCAGAAATCTCCTGCCCTCTCGTATCTCTTCGATATAGAGGATGATTACTTTTGTCTCCTCATCATCTGCAAGAAGATCAATATAATCGACAAACCCGATATCTGACTGGTTACCTGCACTGATCACAGCAGAAAACCCGATATCTTCGAAGACGCTCCAGTCCACAATCGTCGTGATCAACGCCCCGCTCTGGGATATGAAGCCGAAGGGGCCTGGGATTGCGGAATTGTTATTGAAGGTGGTGTTGATCTGTTTTGGTGGCACCATGATACCAAGGCTGTTTGGCCCCACAATCCGAACACCTCCGGATTGGGCGATTGAAATGATCTCCTCCTCAAGGCGTCTCCCCTCCTCTCCTGACTCCCTGAATCCAAAAGAGATGATGACTGCGGTCAACACACCCTTCTCCACACAGTCATGGATTATTGACGGCACCACCTTTGCAGGAACTGCAATCACCACCATATCAACCTGACCCGGAATATCGGTGATCCGTGAAAAAGACTTCCGCCCGAGGATCTGTTCATGT
>NZ_JAUSCG010000188.1 GCF_030651615.1 Methanocalculus sp. | reverse complement strand
GCAACACTCTCGTACTCAAATGCATAGTCGATACCACCTGCATCAAGAAGAGCAAGGAGATAGATGCTCCCTGATCTGATGCTCACTTTATCTCCTGACGGATGGAGGATCTCTGGGAGGGTGATGAGAGTTGAGTCTCCTGTATGAACGATCACAGGCTGAGGAGTGAGATGGTCGCCTATCATCTGTTCAAAGAGTAGATCATTGTTGTAATACCCTTCTGCTAATGACGCCACCATTAATGCCCGGTACCCGCATGCATCCAGCATCGGGTTAGAAAAACCGATATGTACATCGGGCTTTGAAAGGATCAGATGCCAGTTCCCGGACGTGATCTCATCTGCATATGCACTTCTATCGGTGTAGGCGATCACCATATGGTTTGTAGCAAAAGGAACAAACCAGTTGGTGTAGTTGTCGACTCTGTCACTCATCTGGCGATACATCATATCAGGGATAAGTGACTGGTCAGCGACAATGACCAGATCAAACTGGCGGTTGAGATCGGTGACCTGTCGTATGGCCTGGATACTTCCATGACCCTCGGTTTGTATGTCAATCTCCGGATGAAGTATCTCATATGCCTCTTCTATCTCTTCAAGCGGGAGAAGCATGCTGCCAGCCGAGACGACACGTACCGTCACCTGATCCGGTTGCACCTCCGTGCAGCCGGATACAAGAAGGAGCAGTATGGTGAAGAGAAAGAGCGCCCGCATCCGTCACCGCCTTTTGATCTCAATTGTATCGACCCATTTCACCCAGGAACTCCCCTCAACGATCACTCCTTCGGTCTTTGAGATGATGATCATCCTGAGTGGTCCGCCCCAGTCATCACCGATAGGTTCACCATCCCGTTCATAGGCAAGGATGATCGAGAGTCCGGGTGAATGGATCTCCTTGAGATCCTCATTCAGGGTCATGAATCCCTCTCCGTGTATCTGATCTTCGCCATATACCCAGAGATACCCGTCCTGAGCTGAGACATAGACGAGATCGTCTGGACCCATCCCACCGACCCGGTCAATGAGATCAGTTATCGGAACTCCGCGATACCAGTTTGGTCCGATTTTTATTCCTACTGTTGATATGCCATATCCATATCCTTCAACTGATGGGAGTGACCTGATCTCCTGGAGGCTGAGTACTTCTTCTGTATCTCCGATGAGGGTCAGATTCCAGACTCGATCATCAACGGCTGAGCCGGAAAAACTCATACAACCACAGATGAGGAGGGCTGCTGTGATCAGAACTCCCCATAAGAGAGGGTATTTTCCAAGCATTCATTCACACCCTTCGCCAGAGGATGAGACCCGCAATACAAAACCCTCCGATGAGCGGAGCCAGAGTTAATGGAGCTTGTGCCTGCGTTGTCGGGGCAGGTTTTTCATTTAATGATGATGCAAGGCTGCCACGATCTCCGGTGAACCCCCCCCGGTATATCCGTATCTCATCGACCCACTTGATCGAAAGGCCACTTGTCGAAGGGAGGAGGTCATAGAAGTGCTGTGCGGAGTCCGGAAGCGTCTCATACATATCATAATTGCCGTAAACATGCAGTCCCTCTGCGTTTGTTGAGTTGTCAGCAAAGAAGACGACTCGCATTCCCATATAGTAATCCGGAACATAACCTGTACCCTGCCGTTCACCTGCTCCCGAGTCTGCTCCGTTATACCAGCATATGCCGATTGGCCCCTGACGTGGGTCCGGGGTATAGATATTTGAATAGGGGTAGACGACATGGTAACCATCTGCTGCCCGGATCATAATATCATCACCTGGTTCTGCACCTGAAACAAGCTCACAGAGATCCTTTACGTCTGTTCCTTTGACCGCACCGCGATCCTTAAAGTTTGTCGTCTCGTTCTGATCCCATTTATCACCATCAAAGACAGGGCCCTGATGATAGTATCTCGTCCTGCCATCCCCAAGAACCGGAAGATTGGCTTCCATCCAGAGATGATCAACAGTTTTTTCATCTAAAATTGTTGTCTGATCATCAGCAATCTTTACCACATACACACTGGTGGTGGGTGCGGCATGAACTGTTCCTGCTATCAGTAACAGGAACAGAACCAGAGCTATATACCTTATTCTTCTTCTCGTCATAGTAATCTCCCGAAAAAATTGGTTTCAGATCATACATTCGACACTTGTATCAGGCAGAACGGTCATTGTACGTGAAATTGATCCGTCAGTTCCCTGAATCGTCACTTCATAGGTTCCGATACGCATATGGTCGAAGATATGAGGTGTTGTCTCTCCTGTGTATCTGCCATACAGGTAGATCCTCTGACCTGTCGGCGTGCTGTTTACCTCAAGCGATCCGCTCGGATATGGTGTCAGTGATGATTGTACTCTCCCTGCAGATTCCATGGTGCCCTGACGTATCGTCACCTCTCCATTTGCCGGGAGGAATCCGGGTTTTGATAGCACAATCTGATACTTTCCCGGAGTGAGATTGTCTATCATTGCAGGGGTGTGATCCGTTATTGGGAAACCATCGACAAATATCGCCGCACCGGAAGGATCCGACTCGACCAGAAGGGAGACACGGTCTCTCTCCTCCGGTAGCACCTCAAATGTCCCTCCATTCAATATGCTGTCAGGTACGGAGAATGAGTGATACCATTCTTCAGAATGAATGGTGATCCATCCACGATCTCCTTCAAGCTCGACAGTAGCCGGGATGGTGTATGCAGGGTATGCTCCGTTGACCGTGAACCGTTTGCCAAAATATTCGGTTGAGGTGATGGTGATCGTCCGAAGACGCTTGTTCACAGTCAGATCGATCCTGACAGGTACGATCGCATCCGGATGCACCCAGACTCTCCGGTTTACCTCATCCTCTAATCTGATACTATGCAGACCTTCTCTGAGACCATTCAGGACTATTGGGGTTATATAATCTGTTTTTTTGTTGTCTAAGGTGATCTCTCTTCCCTGTGGATAGGATTCAACAGAGAGGCCCCCGGTACGATTTCTTGCAACTCTTTCAACAGGTTCTCTCTCTTCTTTCTCTGTCCTTTCACTATCAATTACTATCAGATCTTCTTCCACCACTTTTTTTGGGGGCAACTCTTCTTCTGGTATATCTCCAAAGACAGAGAGGAACATCTTCCAAAGATTACTGAAGAACGATATGATCCTGGAGAAGATGCCTTCATCTTCAACTGATGGAGTACTGACTGTGACATGTGTTATGTTGGGTGACGCAGTCGGTTGCAGTGTGCCTGACCGGTTGTCAGGGGTCATGTTTTGGATGATGTATAGTGATCTCTCCTCATCATCTGTTCCATTCCCCTCCTGAGCTGTTCTATTCAGTTTATCAGTTATCGGGAGGAGGATGATATCGATGAAGGTGGTCTCGTCTATCTCGACTTCGACTGTTATCGTCTCGTTCTCATACCCTTCTTTAACGAGAGTTATCGTCCGCTCACCCTGAGAGATGAGTTCAAGGATGGTATCGGTCAGAAAACCTGTATCCTTACCATCACAGAAGATTTGTGCACCGGTTGGTACTGAAGAGATCTCAATACTTCCCCCCTCTTGTGTGAGATTAAAATGCACCATTGCGGGGGTATCGGTTTTTACCGTCACCCATTCATCATCCGGAATTGTATAATCATCAAGTTCGACCCGTATGGTGTACATCCCGGTCTCTATACCAGTAAGGATAGATGGGGTATACCGCCCGATATCCTCATCATCAAGGTAAATGGATGCCCCCTGGGGGTTACTTTCGATGATGATGCTTCCGGTCGGCTCTTCGTCGCTATTGATGATGATCTCGCTGATAGACTGAACTGAAAGACCGGTTGTCGTCGGATATATCCCATTATAGAAGTACCAGTACTCCTGGG
>NZ_JAUSCG010000211.1 GCF_030651615.1 Methanocalculus sp. | reverse complement strand
GAAGATATGGTCGCTTCAGATGCAATCCAGCAGGAACGCCTGAAACAACTGAAGGATCGCTTCTTTATATATATTCTTAAAAATAATGAGGCTATTAATAGATCTCTTCCGGTGTTCTTTGGGCATGTTGAATCTGCAATTGATCGTGCATTTCCACGTCTCTCAGATCCTGAATACAACCTCTTCTTTGATGAGATCGCCTGCCAGATCTTTCGGACAAGTGCTCATATCGATGAACCTCTCTTTAATGAACGATTAGGTGTTGCACTTTCGAGGATGAAACGTGGTGGAGGAAGGGGAGCCCTCGATCTCGTCTCAGGTCTTCACCGTATCAGAAGAGAAAATTATCCAAATGCTGTAGAACACCTTAAGAAATACCAGCATCATGATCCGCTTGTCGGCTTTGCACTTGTTTTCTGTTACATGATGATCGATCTCAGGCGACCGAGGATCGAGTCTCCGGGAGAGCCGGATTCACGTCCGTCAGAGATGGCACTGAATGCAAGAGAACAGTTGATGGAGCTGAGTTTTCATCGCCCGAAGCTTATTATTCACCCTGTCCTTAATGCGGAAGAGCAGGCTGTTCTCGATGGCATCTTCTGGAAGGTGTATGAGAGGGCAAGAGAGTGGTTTCCACATGAACGATGGTTTATTACCATCGCTCTTACCAAGGCGGAGCATGAAAGGGATACGGGAAGGCATAATAGTGTCCTGAAGGAGGCGATGGAGTACTTCCCGGAGGATATTATTTTTATGCGGAGATCCTTCTCAGATGCCCTCTCGAAGGGGTCTATTGAATCGGCCGCCCTCATCCTTCAGACGATGATAAAAGTGCTGCCTGATGATGCCGAGCCGATCTATTACGGCCTGAAACTTGCACTCATAACCGGAAAAAATCAGATTTTTTATCGCTTTAGAAAACTTGCCATCATCCGCGGTCTTCCGCCATACCTCCTCCTCCTCCTCGATTATGCATTCGAAGTCCTCCAGATGAATATTGAGGGTGCGTCACAGAAGCGTGAGCTATTCATCACGCAGTATCCCCGCCTTGGGTATATTATTGAGTCTCTTCAGTATCTGGAGGAGGATGCTTTTTCGGGGGTTTCTTCCCGGCAGAAAAAGAGTCAGAAGGCTCTACTCTCGATCATCGACCGTTTTGCCATGATGGTGCTGAAGGTTGGAGAGGAGTGATCTGGTATGAACAACGACATTTTTATTCAGGCGTTCCTCTCATCCCCGGAGGGGATGCTCCTTATTGAAAAAGGGAAGGGATCTATCATTGCGATGAACAAATCCCTCTCTGAGATCCTCGGATCTCCGGAAGGGGTCGATCTCTCTCTTCCTATCCATGAGGTCTTCCCGATATCCGATGAATCCTCATCTCTGTGTGTATTGCTTGAACAGAAGGTGTATGATACGATAGTGGAGGAACGTGATGGTTTTATTCTGCAGATCCCTGATACGTCAGGATGTTCCACCAACCTCCTGCTTCGTCCCCGGCAGTTCTGTCTGAATGGGCGGGACTATATCCTCATCATGGTATCGAAGGCTTCCGGTGAAGTCGAAGCAAATCTCAGGATGAAAGATGCGCTTGCTGAGAAGGAGGTGCTGCTCCGTGAGGTTCATCACCGGGTCAAGAACAACCTTCAGGTGATCTCAAGCCTCCTGAATCTTCAGTCGCAGTTTGTGGATGATTCCAGGATTGTCGGATACATGACTGACAGTCAGAACCGGGTCAGGGCACTTGGATATGTCTATGAACACCTGTATCGTTCGAAAGAGGTGGGGCGTATCGACTTCTCTGAGTACACGACCCGGATTACTCAGAGCCTTCTGCGTGAATACAGCTCGTTTGCGCAGCGGGTGCATATCAAGTATGATGTCAGGGATGTAACGCTTAACCCGGACACCTCAATCCCTCTTGGACTCCTGCTGAACGAACTGATCTCAAATGCTCTCCGGCATGCATTTCCAAATGGTCGTGAGGGGGCAATCAACATCTCCATGCGCCCAAATGATGATCGGAGTTACACATTAATTATTTCTGATGACGGTGTCGGACTCCCGCCGGATATGGAGTTTGATAGGGTTGAGTCTCTTGGTCTTCTTCTTGTCTCATCCCTTGTATCCCAGCTGGATGGAACGATAGAACTGAAACGTGATCGTGGTACAGAATTTAAAATTACCTTTAAAGCATTACAATATAAGGAACGGAGGTAAAAAGAATGGCACAATACCGGATATGGATCGTTGAAGACGAGTCGATCGTTGCGATGGATTTAAAGGCCCGCCTGGAGCGGATGGGGTATACCATCCCTGGCATCTCAAGCTATGGTGAGGATGCGATCGAGAAGGTCCGAACACATCGTCCTGATCTTGTTCTGATGGATATTGTTCTGAAAGGTGAGATGGATGGTATCACTGCTGCCGGGATCATTCGGAATGAGATGGAGATACCTGTCGTCTATCTGACAGCGTATGCTGATGAGAAGACGATCGGGCGGGCGAAAGTAACCGAGCCGTACGGGTATATCCTGAAACCTTTTGAAGAGCGTGATGTTCTCACTGTCATCGAGATTGCTCTCTACAAAGCTTCAATGGAAAAGCGGCTGCGTGAGAGTGAACGGTGGATCTCAACGACGATAAAGAGTATGGGGGAGGGGATCATCGCAACCGATATCGAGGCGATGGTGAAGTTCATGAACCCGGTCGCCGAGCATCTCACCGGGATGACAGAGGCAGAGGCGATCGGAAACCCTTCTTCAAAGATGTTCTCTATTGAGGTTGGGGATACCGGCCGTCAGGCTTCTGATCCTGTTCTTAAGGCTCTAAAGGACCAGACTACTGTTACTTCTGATGAGACAATGGTTCTGATATCACATGATGGAACCAGGCGATATGTCGAGTATACTGCAGCTCCCATCCGTGATGACCGTGAGAATCTCTATGGGGCTGTGCTCATCTTCCGCGATATTACCGGGCGGATCAAGATCGAAGAGGAACTCCGGCGTCACCGTGAACATCTGGAAGAGATCGTTGCAGAGCGGACGACAGAACTCCGAAAAGCAAATGCCAAACTTGAACAGATGATCAATTATATCAATATGACCGAGCAGAGATGGGCGGAGGAGATGCTCCTCTCTGAAGTCTCCTGCCCTGATAAACCTCTCCTTTCAGTTGCAGAAGGGGTGATCAGCATCGATCGTGATATGCAGATCGTCTTAATCAACCACTTTGGTGAGGAGATAACCGGGTGGAGACAGGAGGAGGCGGCCGATCAACCGGTATCTTCAATACTGAATTTTGTGCGTCCAAACGGTGAGATCCTTGAATGCCCGTTAAATTCTGTGTTCGAGTCCGGAGAAGTTCAATCGATCGAGGAAGGATGCCTGCTGGTACGCCGGTCAAATGAGAAGATTCCTGTGAGAATAAAGATTGAACCGATCCGTGATCACTCGGGTGAGATCATCGGTGCCACAATTAGTATCCGCAGAATTGAATAGATCTTTTAATTTGCTATTCTTTTTCTCATCCGATTTTTATTGTTTTTGAAAGGCAGGAGCATCCTATCCCGGGTGCAGCTACACGGAGATCGATATAACTCATATCAAGACCGAGTGCTTCCTGAGATGAGGCAAAAGCCCTTTTTGGAGTGTTGTTGATCTCACTGAGATGTGAGAGGATGACGGTGCCAATTGATCCTTTCAGATCTCGTATACAGTCCGCTGCCATGGTATTAGAGAGGTGTCCGGTTTTCCCTCTGATCCGCCGTTTCAGATACTCAGGATATGGTCCGTGAGCAAGCATCTCCGGACAATGATTTGATTCAAGTACAATTCCATCACTTGCAGAGAGATACTCCATCATATGCGGGGTGACAATGCCGGTATCGGTCATGATCGAGAGGCAGAGGTCTCCGCACCTGATCGAATATCCGCAGGGTTCGACTGCATCATGGGAGACTGCAAATGGTGTTACAACAAACTCCCCTGCCGTAAAAGAGGTATTGTACCGGCATGGGTTCTGAGGTGCCTGTTTTTTAATTGCCTGGCGGGTGGAACGAAATGCCGTAAGTGTTCCTCCGGTTCCTGTGAGCGGGAGGTTTAGTTCTCTGGCAAGTGCCTCTGCTCCCCGCACATGGTCTGTATGCTCATGGGTGAGGAGTATTGCATCAACAATCCCCGGATCTTTACCTGATGCAGAGAGTCTTGTTATGATCTCTTTCTTCGAGAGCCCTGCATCCAGTATCAGGGCACTCTCGCCGCTCCTGATATACATACAGTTGCCGCTGCTTCCGCTTGCAAGCACTGTGCACTCCATCAGTTACAGTATTGCACTCCCTTCCAGATAACATCAATTGAATGTACTAGATCTCACCACCATGACGTTCAAGTTCTGACAAGACGGGGGCAAGTGTACCACTCATCACTGTTCGTCTGGCAAGTTTTATCAAGTATCTTATATACTGAATATGCGTGATCTGGAAACTGACGATCAGTCCAAAGAAGAGAGATACGATGAATATCAGAATAAATTCGGGTAATGCAACCATATAACACCTCATGATTCGCGTTCAAGTTCGTCGAGAAGAGGGATGAGGGAGTCTGCATCCGAACACGCCTTCCCCACAATGAGAAATCTCCTCTCATAATATCTGGAGAGTGCAATATGCCCTCCCATGAGCCCTATGCCGAATGCCAGGGCACCTATTACGATATAGGCAGAGAAATCCATTAAAAATTCGCTCATTTCATCACCCTATGTCGATTCTGTCCAGAGAGTATATATAGTAACCCCAAAACGTCTCTCTTCTCTGGAAAGGTTCAATGGATCTCCGGTTGCATGAGTGATTATGTGGAAGCCACTTGATACCAGAGGCTGGAAGGAGAAGCGGCGGGGTGACATATCGGGGGTTCTGGGATCGGTTCGGGAGATCATTGAGGCGGTCAGAAGAGATGGGGATTCTGCTCTCTTTGATCTGACGAAGCGATTTGATAAGATTGAGCTTGAGGATCTGGCCATTCTGCCTGAAGAGATCGAAGATGCCTATGAAGAGGTGGATGTCCGGCTCATCGAGGCGCTCTGTGAAGCAGAAGCACGGATAACCCGGTTCCATGAACTTCAGAAGTCACGTTCTCTCTGGCTTGAAGAGGTGGAGCCGGGTGTGACACTTGGTGTCAGGACGATCCCGCTTTCCCGTGTCGGTTGTTATATTCCGGGTGGAAGGGCTGCGTACCCGTCCACAGTCCTGATGACGGCAATCCCTGCACGGGTCGCCGGTGTTCCAGAGATCTGCTGTTGCACTCCCCCGCCAGGTGATCCGCTCACGCTGGTAGCAATGGATATCGCCGGGGTAACGGAGGGCTACCGAGTCGGGGGTGCCCAGGCGATTGCTGCGATGGCACTTGGCACAGAGACGATCCGGCCGGTTGAGAAGATTGTTGGTCCGGGGAACGTCTATGTGACGGCTGCAAAGATGCTCCTGCGTGATTATGCCGAGATCGATTTCCCGGCAGGTCCGTCTGAAATAGGTATCATCGCAGATGAGACTGCTGATCCCGCTTTCATTGCAGCTGATGTCCTTGCACAGGCAGAACATGATCCCAACTCGGCAAGTGTCCTCGTCTCAACAGATGCCGGTCTCTGCGACCGGGTCGGTGTAGAGATTGCCAGTATGCTACAGACGACACCGAGGCGTGAGATCATTGAGGCTGCCCTTTTGCAGTCCGGGTATGTTGTTGTCAGGGATCGGTCTGAAGCGGTCAGGGTGATGGATGCGATTGCACCTGAACACCTATCGCTTCAGGTTGCGGATCCGCTTGATCTCCTGCGTCAGGTCGGACCTGCGGGCTCGATCTTTGTCGGACCATACACCCCGGTCGCCTGCGGGGATTATGCATCCGGCACAAACCATGTCCTCCCGACCGCAGGGTATGCGAAGGTCTATTCCGGCCTTGATGTCCACCACTTCTGCACCCGGTCACAGGTTCAGATCCTCTCTCCTGAAGGGCTCTCTGCGATCGGCGATGTGGTGGAGGCACTTGCTGAGGCGGAGGGGCTTAGAGCACATGCTGAGTCGGTGCGGGTGCGGCGGCGGGGGTAGGCTCCCCCTCTTTAAAATTCACCCTATATCCTATACACCGCTTTACCGCTCTTCTCTCCCTTCCACTTTCCCTCTCCTGGTCCAAGAGGTGCGATATCGTCTGCAACCTCCCGGAGGGTGGCGCTTGTGAGATCGGCGAGGTGCACCGCCCATGCTTCCGGTGTCCTGGGTGCCACATCGCCATAGTCTCCGTGGTGTGACTGGATGATATGGAGGAGATGGAGGTAGGTGGCATCATCGAGGTAATCCTTAAACCGGGTAAGGAAGGTGATCCCAAGCGGGATGTGTCCGATCAGATCGTACTCGGGCAGGGCGATATATCCGATACCCTTCTCTTCAAAGCAGAGCGCCTTGCCGATATCATGGAGGAGTGCACCGGCGATCAGAATGTCGCGGTCGATCCCATAGCTCTTCTTTGCCTCAGCCATGGCCACAGCAATTGTTGCCGTCTCCAGGGTATGCTCTGCAAGGCCGCCCCGGTAGTTATGATGGCGTTTCTTGGCAGCAGGCTTCTCGTAGAAGCCGCCCGCATCCATCAGGGCAAGGGAGACCACCAGTTTTAACTGGCCGTTTCTGATCGTCCCGGCGAGGTTCTGTAAGGCAATAGCGGTCTCTTTGATATCAACCGGTGAATAGACGAACTCTCCCTTTTCAGATGCCTGTATTGCTACCGGGGCCGTGAGGTTTGCAATGCCATCATTGATATTGATCTCGCATTCGCCATTGAAGACCTTTGCAAAACCACGGATGTGGTAGACTTCTCCCGGCTGGAGGATTTTGCCGAGTGCTTCGATCTCAAACGCTGGTTGTGATGGCAGGCCCCAGATCTTGCAGGAGATCCTGCCGGTTCTGTCGGCGAGGGTGGCGTGGAGGTACCTGCCATCCTGCTTCTTCTTCCTGATGTCGATGCTTTCGAGGAGGAAGAGCGAATCGACCTCACATCCATCGCTGATGTCTGTTATGGACTGGGTTTTTGGCATGGGATCACCTGAGGGGGATTGTGTTATTCTGTTTGGACGTGTGTATGAGGATCTGGTCTTTGACAAGTATTTTGTGTGTCGATTTGCCCCTCTAGGGATAGAGATCCGGATAGAGCATATACTTCCATGCAGGAGTGATGATGATCTCCTTGCCTTCGATCTGCTCATGGCCAAAACTGTCCATTGTCAGGATATACCCCTGTGCCAGATTATATTCATGAAGAGCATCAAGCAGCCCGCTAATCTCTCTCTTTCTTGTTTCGCTGTTGTGTAGATCGGCAGATACCTGGATGGCAGAGAGAACAGATGGTTCTTTCATGATCAGAAAATCACACTCCTTCCCGGATGCGCCTGAGTGATAGAAGAGGGATAGCAGAGGTGGTCAAAAACGAATGAGCCTTTCTTTCGGTTCTCTGAGCAAAAAGGAATGGGCGTATATTTGATGACATATGTCACCGAAACTCCTCCCAGGGGGCCCAGCCATCCCCCTTCAGAGTTCGGTGAAGGCAACCTGAAGGTCACCGGGGGGGGTCATCACTCCGCCAGTGAGGATTATTGGCACTTCGCGCCCATGATTTGTTACTGGTCTCTCTCTTCTCCTCAACCACAGTTTTTCCTCCACTATCGTTGTTATGGAAAGGGATCTGCTGTGAGGATGATACCACACTATGGATCTGTTATGTGCTTATGGACATTGTGGCAATTAGGATCATTATGCACTCTATGCACACTCTTATATCTTCAGTGATCCCATATTCTCCCATGTCACCCGGTACTGCTGATTCGGGAATTATCTCGATTAAACGAATTCCAGTAAAGGAGCCCACCTGGCGGGAACTTCATAATCTGAAAGAAGCAGGGCAGAGTTTTGATGAGCTGATTGCAGCTATGATCCGGCGGGAACAGGATTTCCGTGAATGGAAGATGATCTGCGAGATCGATAGAATTGGTGAATTCATCCCCTTTGATCCTGAAGAAATAATGCAGGATGATTGAGTGAAATAATCGAACAGTTGTATTATTCGGATAGAGGGTTGTTTTTTGTGTTTTCAATTGTAATCGAGAAGAGTGCAAGGGAATATCTTGGAAAAATGCAAAAAAAGACCCGCCGAATACTTGTCGATAAAATACTTGAACTACAGTACAATCCGTATCCCGGAGGCAACAAGGAAAGACTGGATTATCCCCATCCTCCTGTGGTCTATCGGCTTCATGTCAGTAGATCATTTACAGTTTTCTCTATTATCAAAGAGGATGAGCGAACTATCCGGGTGGAAAAAATCATGACTATTGAACAAGCACATAAAGAGTACCGACGACGATAAATGGCATATAAAGTGCTGATCGCAGCCCATGCAAAAAAAACCTGGGTAACCTCCCGGTACCTGTCGGAAAGGCACTATACCTGGAGCTGACAGCACTCGCCGGTGAAACGAATCCAAAAAATCATGTTAAAACGCTCAAAGGGAGCAGCGATCAGTCTTTTTATTCTCTTCGGGTAAGGAACTACCGGGTCATCCTCACAATCGACAATGCGGTGATGATCATCCACGTTATTGAAGCAGGCCATCGAAGCTCGATATACCGTCAGTATTGAAGAATAAAGGGTGTCAGATGCCACCTTTTAGATTCTCCCCTGCCTTTTGGATCACCTCATCAGAGGGATCAAGAATGCACAGCCTCTTACAGTCACGTGCCTCCTGTAAAGCCGTGATCGCTTCAGCATACCGACTAAGACTGGCAAGCGCAAGCCCCCGGTAGTACCAATGAAACCGGGTTTCTGCAATAAAACTGATCACCGTCTCCCATGCTTCAACTGCTTCTGCATGCCTGCCGAGGGCATCAAGAGAAGAGCCACGGATGTACCATGGATGGCAGAATTCAGGGCAGATTGCAATCGCATGATCACACGATTCGATTGCATCGGAATATCGCCCAAGGGAGAAGAGCGATGCCCCACGCAGTGACCATGCATCCACATAGCCTGAAGCATGGTCAAGCGCCGTATCATAGGATGCAACCGCTTCAGTATACCGGCCGATGGCGTCAAGGGCAGAACCCCGGTTGGTCCATGCCAGGGCAAATTTCGGATCGAGAGCAACCGCCCTGTCAAAGGATTCGATTGCTTCATCATACCTCCCAAGGCTGGCGAGTGCATAGCCGCGATTGTTCCATGACCCGGCATGCCGGGGATTGATCGCAAGTGCCGTATCATAGGAACGAACAGCTTCGTCATGACGACCGAGATCATCGAGTGCGTTGCCGCGATTGTTCCACGCCAGGAGGTGTTTTGGTTCAAGAGCAAGTGCCCGATCATAGGATTCGATCGCATCGGTATGACGGCCGAGACTACTCAGTACTGCACCACGATTGTTCCATGCATCCGTATGCCGGGGACGACGGGCCAGCGCCCGGTTATATGCTTCGAGAGCCTCGGCAAAATAACCGTTTTCGAAGAGCTCTACCCCCTTGTTGAAGTCGCTTTTTCTGAGAAAATTAAAGAGTGGCATGGTGATGATCCTGGTTTTATGGTAGTAGTTTCTATTCCGTAGCTTTCATGCTTTGGATTCATACAAAACCAAAGCAGCAAATAGCATTACGTACTCATGGGGTTGACAGTAAAATACTTTTCATAGAGCTTATGATGTTCAGAATTCCGATTTCCTGATTCCAGCTCCTTTTTCAGTGTTATCAGCTGGCGATCAAAGTCCTTCTCATCCCCGGCTGCCTGATCAATGTTGTAGTAATTGTAAGTGTACAAGGCGGCGAGGTTCCTCAAGAGTATCGCCCTTATAGGGGCGGTGCTGTGAATAATTCCATGTGGTTCGAACAGTTCGATAATAGAGTTCATGGCCATCACTGTACTATTCGAAGCTTCGGAATGTATCGTCGATCGCATCCAGCTCCTCCCGGATGTAGACGAGAGACATCTTGGTGGACATAAGAAACTTGACAAGGCTCTGAAACAGTCGGTTGATATTCTCCCTCGTGGAAAAATTCCGGTCCATAACCAGTTTCACCCGTGAATACCCAGGGATATCCGGTTCTTCAAGAAAACGGCGGATCGTCTTGCTATCAAGAATGTTTTTCGCTCCGATATGGGAGAATATCATGAGAATCTAAGGAAAATATGGAGTTAGATTTTGGGCTAGTTAAGTGTTGCCGGGAATGTAGGTTACAGGTATAGATCACCAGGTACAAAACTTTCCGCTATAATCAACCCGTACTCTCTATTCCATCCAATCGTAATCTATAACCAACTATAGTAACTGTATACTCGTATGCCAATGACGTCGGTGCAGATCCGGCCGGAAACAAAAGAGAAGCTCCAGGATCTGAAGATTCACCCGAGGGAGACGTATGATGAACTCATTAATCGTCTTGCCGATGCAGCGTATGATGATGAACCCCTCTCTCAGGAGGAAATTGAAGGCCTCAAAGTGAGCGAAGAAGATATTAAAGCAGGCCGTTACCGTACTCTGCGGGATATCATGCGTGATCTCGGTGACGATCAGGTCATAGGCAACTGGGTGACGAATAGTGTACAGGGTGCTCTTCACACCTTCTGCTGAGCGCTCAGAAGGCGAATTTCATGAAGTGACGTGATGAGCTCAACGTGGCGACCGGGTCAGTGCCCCCATCACCACACAACCTCCATCACCGCTCTCTCCTCCTCCTTCACGTCACCCATCTTCGCCCCTTTAAACTGGTACTTCACCATCGGATCATACTCCTCATACAACGCACACTTATCCAGCAGGTCCACAAACTCTCTCAAAAATATCCTTGGAATGACATCGATCCTTCCCCCAAACCGCGAGGTGATCTTTGTTATCATCGCCCTGATGAACCTGAGGTTCACCCGGCTCTGGTCCACCTCGCCGTATGCCTCACCATAGATCTCGATGACACGGGTCGCCACCTCTTCAAGCCGTCTCTCGTCAAAACGGGAGAGGATGATCTGGGTCTGGAGCGGGTTTCTAAACCCGTCATCCTCGATCGTCTGAATCCGATCAAAGAGCGGAGGAAGGGACCGGATTCCTTTTGGCCCCTCAAAAAAAGACGGTGTCCCGGTAAAGAAGAAGAATGTATAGGGTGACTCGTTCCGATCAACCGCATCGACGATACGCCGAAGGTTCACATATCCCTTCTCACGAAGTGGACGGCTTGAACCCTGTGCCGTCTCGGTCTCGTCAAACGCGATCGAAAGCCCACGGTATCCGGCCTGCACGATGATTCTGGCAATCCCTCTGAGGAACGGGAGGGCAGTCCCCTCATCGACTGCTCCCCGGACACCAGCCTCGGATTTGAAGGTCCGGCCGACTGTCCCTTCACCGGAGATCCACCCGAGTGCCGCCTGTGCGACCGCAAAATCCCCCCGGTTATTCGCATGATAGTATGTCCTGACCGCTGCTGCCAGACCGCTATTCTCCTCAGAGACACGAATGAGGGACTTCTCCATCTCTTCAGCCGTAGCAATGGCAAGCTTCTCCTCATCCTCGTCGCCGCCCGACTCGATCAGCCGCTCCTCGATCCGGTAGATCCAGGAGTCGATGATACTCTTCAGGGCATGCTCTCCATTCTCCGTCCTGAGACCGTTCATCACAGCACTGTAGAGGGCAGCGAGTTTGTGCAGTGGTGTATCAGGTGAGATGACGACATGTGAGGTTACAAACATACCTGATCGTGCGATCTCCTGTGCCCGGCAGACGAAGAATGTCTTCCCACTCCCGAAATCTCCCCTGACGAACTTCAGGTCGGATCTGCCTGTTGCCACATAGTCGAGCTGATCGGCGATCGCTTTCTCTTCTGCTGCAATACCTACTGCGAGCCGTTCGAGCCCTGAAGCTGGAACGGTTCCACGCCGCAGAGCATTGATGATCCCGATACTCTGCAATTTCCGGTCGCTCTGTTTTTCACTCCCCGATCCAGGCATATATCTCCCCATTCTCTGAAATGCCCCGTTTTTCGATGATTGATATTCCCTGCTCAAGGGCTTTTCTGATGATCTCGTTCACAATACCGGCAACCCGCCTCGTTCCGAGTAGATTTCGGAGCTCCATCTCATGCGTCTCTTTATGATCACGGATAAAACCCATCGCTTTCTCCTCCTTCTCATTGAGTGAGAGGAGATCCTTAATACCGACAGCCTTCTCCTTTACCGGTTCAGCTGTTCGCCGGATCACCGGATCTTCAGAGAGGGCATGTTCCTTTGCATGGGTGAGGAGTGGGATGAAGTCTTCGATCCGGATCGAGGATGGGTAACATGGCATCACGTCAAGCCCGATCAGACAGTGTTCTTTGCATGCCTGGTAGTCTCGGTCATCGAGGGCACCGGATGCTGCATAGAGGGAGGTGACAGAGAGGATCTCTCTTCCGCCTGCACTCAGGTCAGGGAGCCGTTCAAGAAGCTGCTTCTGGAGTTCTGCTGTGATCTTTTTGTTCCGGTACAGCCTCTCATCCCCATGAACGATTGCACCTGCTGCCATCTCAAGATCTTTTACCCGCTGAACATGAGAGAGGATATAGAGCATCACCATCTCAGCCTCACGGCACTCCCCCCCCCGTGCAAGATATGCGGCATACGGGATACCCCCCCTGAGAAAGTCGCTCCGGTATCCCCGGTAGTATGCATCCCGAGCCTTCACGGGCTCACCGTACTGCTCAAACATCTCAGCCAGTGTCAGGAGGCATACCCATGAGGGGTGTGGTTCGAGGAGTGCTGTCACCCTTGAAATCACCTCTCCCTTTGTACTCCCACCTGCCTTGAGGTATGCAATGTACTTCTCAAGGATCACCTTCAGGGAGTCCGGGCTTTCCATTGTTTTGAGCTGCTCTGAGATGAGGTTGTGATACTCCATAAGAGCAGCTTCCATACTCCCGGTTGCCGCGAGCAGATCACAATAAACCAGATGGTATATCGGATCATCCCCCCTCTCACGGAGTTCTGCTATC
>NZ_JAUSCG010000207.1 GCF_030651615.1 Methanocalculus sp. | reverse complement strand
GAAGGTTGACGGCTCAAAAGTCGTCCTTATTCGCACCGGCCACTTGACACGGCCACTACCGATTATCCGTGAAACCACGGAATCACCGGCTACTTTTCGAGCATGGTTCAGAGCACCATTAACATCGGCATTGATCAGGGTTCCAAGAGCACTCTGGTAGAATATTCAAGCCTGCATTTGGGAGAAGCCACGGTTTTGGCCTCTATCTCGTCAGTGAGATCCTCGCGATCACCGGGATGACCATCCGGGAGACCGGAGTTTCCGGAAAAGGAGCGAGATTTGAGATCACTGTCCCCACTGGAAAGTTCAGGAGGGTTATCTGATCACTCACTCTTCGATGACCGAATCGACAAAGGTGGTCAGCTGGTTTAAGAGATCCGGGTCGAGCCCCTTCTCTGCGGCAAGGAAGACCCCTGCGACCCCTGCAAGCCTGAGGCGGTTCGTAACAAAGTGCATGAACTTCGAGATGTTCTGAGATGGCAGATAGATCAGCATTGTTGATACCGAATCAAGAACGATGCATGCCTTCTTCCCTTCCATCTTTTTTAAGATGTTTGTGACGGCGATCCCCATTTCGGTCAGGTTTGAGGGATGATTGATATATGTCGTCATCGGATCGTCATCCGGATCCTTCCCAAGGGAGTACCGGGTGATCGCATCGATGTACCAGATCGATTTCGGATCAATTCCGGCCTTTTTATAGAGGTTTCTGAGGATCGGGGAAGGCTGATTCGTGGTGATGACGATTGCATCGTACCCGGCCTCTGTGATCCCGGCAACGAGGGAGACGGAGGCCTGCTTCATCTCTTTTGCCTCAGCAAGCAGGAGGTAGATCTCACCTTCAATGATGGGATGGGGTGTATCGGGCATGCTTACTCCAGAAGGAAGCTTCGGTACGCCTCCGGGATCTCTCTGCCTTCACCGGTGAGAGCGGCATTCAGCTCATGGATCGTCTCACTGATCCTCGCCAGATGGGCTATCTGAACCTTAAGACGGAGAGTGGCAGCCTCACAATCAACGGTATCACCTTCGATCGTCACGATGATATCCTCCAGATTCTCCCTGACGACCAGAACGGGCATATTCAGCCGCATCGTCGCCTCTTTGATATACGCGATCATCGTTTTTGCTGCCTTCTTCTCCTTTGTGACGTCACGGATAAGGAGAGAGAAGCGATCGGATCGTTGTATCGGGGTAAGTGAGATGACCACATCATGCTCAACCCCCAACGTGTCAATGAGAACTCCGGCGATCTCTGTATGAACAGATGCGACAATCGCATCCGTGATCGCACGAGTACCCTCTTTCAGCCTGATATTTTCGGTTATATAACCCCCGATTGCAGTATCATAGGGTATGCCGCAGATCCTCTCGGCAGCCGGATTCCATGAGAGGAGATGGCCATCTGCACCGACACTGATGATCGCCTCTTCAGAAGAGTGAACGATTGCAGAGAGGAGACGCATCTGTGCCTCCGCCTCCAGTCGTTTGGAGATATCACGGACGATCATGATGGTGTGGGGGAGAGCCCTGAGCGTCACGCCGGAGAGGGTGACCTCAACTGGGACGAGTACCCCATCTCTCCGAAGCCCGGTCAGCTCATGGACACCGTCCCGGGTGAGGGCGTGTTCCCAGTCTGTATGACTGCCTGGTGGTGCGATGAGGTCAATTGCGCGCTGCCCTTTCGCCTCCTTCATAGGGAGAGAGAATATCCATTCTGCCGATGGATTCCAGTAGGTTATCCTGCCGGAATCATCAAGGAGGATGATCCCATCATATGCAGCAGAGGTGATACCGTGGAAGAGCTCCTCACGGTCACGGAGTTTTCGCTTATCCATCACTTTTTCTGTGATATCGATCCCAACTGCAACATAACCGGTGATGCTGCCATCAGTCGTTCGTACTTCGCTCGTGTTCCAGGAGATGTGTTTCTTTTCACCGGTCTTTGTAAGGACCCTTGTCTCAAAATTCCGAAGATATGCCTGCTCTTCGATCACACCGATGATCATCCCGGTGATCTCTTTGCGATAGATCGGATCAGGATAGATCTTCTTCCAGATATCCGGGATGCCAACCACCTCCTCCCTCGGATATCCGGTGATCTTCTCTGCTGCTTCATTCCAGAAGAGTACGGTTCCGTTTGGGGAGAGGAACATCGCCCAGGCGTTCATACGCTCAATGATAGTCTGGTGAAAGAGGGTGAGATCAAAATCGGCGTTCATATGATATCAACCGGAGATGAGAGAGACAGGGTGATATACTTACCCTTTGTTCACCTGACTTTGGTAAACCTCTTCACCTTGTACGAAGTACCAGTACTGGATTTTATGCGCATACCGATACGAGAGGTCACACCCGATATGGAGCGTGCCACAATAGCAGGATGGGTGCATGAGGAGCGGGACTTAGGCGGTCTCGCCTTCTTCCTCATCCGGGACCGAAGCGGCATCATGCAGGTGACCGTTCCAAAGAAGAAAGTGTCAGATGAGGTTAAAGCAGCAATAAAAGAGGTATCCCGTGAGTCGGTTGTCAGAGTCACCGGAACCATCAAGGCGACCGATAAGGCACCCGGTGGCCGCGAACTCATCCCCGAAGTATTCGAAATTCTGGCAAAGGCGGCCTCACCCCTTCCTCTGGATGTCGCCGAGAAGGTGCCTGCCGAGATCGATACCCGGCTTGATGCCAGGTTCCTTGATGTCAGGCGGCCACGGATCGCAGCAATCTTTTCT
>NZ_JAUSCG010000206.1 GCF_030651615.1 Methanocalculus sp. | reverse complement strand
CATAGCCCATCTTTGCTGAGAGTTCGGCGAGGATCTGCCAGTCGAGCTTTGCCTGACCCGGCGGGTTCTGAGCCTTTCTCCACATCTGGACACGCCGCTCGGTCGAGGTCTGGGTCCCGTCCTTCTCTGCATAGCAGGTGGCGGGGAGGACGACATCGGCAAGCTGTGCGGTCTCAGTCAGGAAGATATCCTGCACAACGAGGAAGTCAAGGGCTTTGATCGCGTGTTCGACATGCGTCAGGTCGGGATCGGAGAGCATCGGGTTCTCACCCATGATGTACATCGCCTTCAGTTCACCGGGTTTCTCGGTGAGGACGTCCATCATCGTTGTGACTTCATACCCGTTCTTCGCCTCACAGATACCATCGGGGAAGCCCCAGGCATCTGAGAACTTCTTGTGGGCAGCTTCGTCAATGACCTTTTGGTACCCGGTGAAGACAACCGGAAGTGCACCCATGTCACAGGCACCCTGCACATTGTTCTGGCCACGGAGTGCATTCACACCGGCACCGCGTTTCCCGAGGTTGCCACAGAGCATCTGGATGTTGGCAACGGATTTGACATTGTCCACACCGGTTGTGTGCTGCGTGATACCCATCGAGTACAGAATCGCGGTTGCACCGGATTTGGCGATCCATTCGGCGGCGGTCTTCAGCTGTGCAACAGGAATACCTGAGATCTTCTCGACATTCTCAAGGCTGTAGTCGGGCTTCATCACGACTGCTTTCATCGCCTCGAACTCTTTTGTCCGGTTGGCGATGAACTCCTTGTCTTCCCAGCCGTTCCTGATGATCTCCTGCATCAGACCGTTTAAGATCTGAACATCGGTTCCTGAGCGGAACTGCATGTACAGGTCGGCCTGCTTTGCAGTGGCGGTATACCGGGGGTCAGCGTAGATGATCTTTGCACCCTTCTGCTTGGCCTGGATGATACGGCGGCCGATCAGCGGGTGCTGTTCGAAGGTGTTGCTCCCAAGGATGAAGACACATTTCGAATCGGCGATATCACCGATCGAGTTGGTCATCGCACCGGAGCCGAAGGTTGCCGCAAGACCAGCAACGGTTGATGCATGGCAAAGACGGGCACAGTGGTCGATGTGACGGGTCTTTAAGACACCACGGGCGAACTTCATGATCGCGTAGTTGTCCTCGTTTGAGGTCCTTGCAGAGGCAAGAACGGCCATCTCGTCAGGTTTGTAGGTCTTCAGCTTCTGGGCGATGAGGGCATAGGCCTCGTCCCAGCTTGCTTCAACGAACTTCCCGTCCTTCTTGATGAGCGGGGTCGTCAGCCGGTCTTCGCGGTTGATGAACTCGTGAGCATACACGCCCTTTGGACAGAGCTTCCCTTCGTTCACGGGGGAGCGCTGGTAGGGGGCGACGCCTACCACCTTGCCGTCGGTGACGACAAGGTTGAAACTGCATCCTGTCCCGCAATACGGGCAGGTGGTTGGTACATACTTCATTTCCATGGTTTAACCTCGGACAAAAGAAAGAAGCAGTAGTCTCCCTATAAATATGTTGATTTGAATTTCAGCAACAGAATGAGGTTTTTTTCAAGTAAACTAAACAAAATTTACCCCGATAACCTTCAGGGGCAAAGGTGAGATGAAATCATCATTCTGGAGCAATGTATGATCATTGTGAAACCAGAGGCGGTAAGAGAATCTCATTGCATGGCGTTGAGACAAATTGAAGCCCTTATAAAGGTTTTAAAAAGATTTATTAATAGACGTACCACATGCATATAAATGAGTGAGTTTGTGCGCGCAAAATTCAGCCATCATTATACTACAAATGAGATTATCTTCTGCAAAAGAGATGAGAACAAGAGAGATCGGATCTGCAGTTTTGGGGTGGCAGATGAGAGGCAACATATCATCAGAGCATACCGGCAGCAGACGATATCAGGGGAGAATAACACTTAATATACTACAAACGCCATCCTCCTCTATCTATGAAACTCCAGTCGAAGGTGCTGCTCCTCTACCTCGTCATTGCTATTCTTATACTGATCTGTATAGGTGGAGTACTCCCTTCAACACTCCATGCACAAAACCTCGATACCATCTCTGAAACGACTATCGCCCAACTTAAACATATCGACTTTGCTCTCTCGAATTTTATCGGGGAGGCTAAAAGCGACATTCTGGAATTATCACTCAATAAAGATGTCCGTACTCCTGATGATACGGCATTTACAAACTTTCTGAACGCATCAGAAGAGACGTTCAGCTACTCAATAACAGAAGAAGAACATGATATAATAGCTATTCTGAGAGGATACCAGAGATCACACCCCTATGTCAGTTCTGTCTATATGGGTCGTGAGAACGGCGCATTTGTGAGAGCATACCCCCGAGCCCAGCCAACAGCCTATGATCCAAGAGATCGGCCCTGGTATATGCTCGCACAAGATCACCCGGGTCAGGTGATGGTAACAGATCCCTATGTGGCAGTCACTACCCCGGATGTGAATATCGGGATCGTCACCGCCCTTCTGGATGAGGATGGTAATTTCTTCGGCGTTATCGGCGCAGATATCACCCTCGTCAGCCTGACAGAGTATATCTCGGCAGTCGAAAGCATCGGGGGGGAGGAGATGCTCCTTGTCGATCGTAAAGGGACGATCCTGGCGAGTCGGGATGAATCCATCCTCTTTGAAGATATCAGTATCATTCTTGAAGACCAGACCCCGATATTTCTGACAAATGATGAGGGGGTACTGATCCAGGGTGAAAGATACCTAATCTACTACACCTCTCCGGAACTCGGCTACAAGATCGGGACATTCATCCCGTTTAGTGCTATTGAAGAGAGGATAGACGAATCTATCCAGCGCATCCTCCTCTTCGTCCTGATCGCAATCGTACTGC
>NZ_JAUSCG010000186.1 GCF_030651615.1 Methanocalculus sp. | reverse complement strand
AGGCGGGAGGATGTTGTCAATATCATGGATTTCAGATCGATGATCTCATCCATTCAGGATGCAATCGGTCAGATATCCCTCTTTGTCATGGCGATAGGCGGGATCTCTCTTGTCGTGGCGGCGGTGAGCATCTTAAATGTGATGCTCATCTCGGTGAACGAACGGATCAAAGAGATCGGGATTCTGAGGAGCATAGGAACTCAGAAAGGTGATATCAGCAAGATGTTTCTGTATGAAGCGGCGATCCTCGGTCTGATCGGATCAGTCTGTGGCGGGTTGATGAGCCTTATCGGTGGCGGGCTCCTCATCCTTCTCATCATGCAGGATATCAGCTATCTCCTGACATTCAATACCGTTTTTACTGTTACCTATGGTATGATTATCGGAACCGTCATCTGCATTGCAGCAGGGGTCTACCCGGCCCACCGGGCAGCACAGATGAATCCAATCGATGCACTCTCAAACGATTAAGGCCCGGTTCATCCGGAAAAACATATCTTTTTTTAACCTGACAGAACAAGTATCCAAGCTATGCTCAGTAAACAGACTGAAGAACAGATCCGGGAGCTGCTTGACCGCTATCTCTCACTCTATGGGAAGAAGGATCTCGATACCATCCTTTCGCTCTTCTCAGAAGATTGCATGGGTATTGGAACCGGAAAAGATGAGATTATTCGGAACAGGGATGAACTGAAAGAACAGCTCCTCCGGGATTTTACGCAGGTAAATGAACTTGCAATCAGTATGGATACCTGTATCATTCGAGCTGAGGGGACGATCTGCTGGGTGATGGGGGATCTCACCTTCACAGCCGATGGTACAATCATCCCCTGCCGGTGTACCATGGTTTTGCGTGGGACCGGCCACCGCTGGGAGATCGTACAGATGCATATCTCTGTGCCAGCGCACGATCAGGCTGGCGGTCGGTCATATTCTGATTAATTATGAGGTCAGTGGGGCGAGTTTCTTTATAACCCGCTCTACCTGCTGAACCGATGTGCCGACATACCGTTCAGGCAGAAGGGCGTCTTCAATCTCAGCCGGAGAGATGAGGGCAGTCACCTCCGGGACGGTGGAGAGGATCTCTGCAAGCGACCTCTTCTCATCAAGTGCCTGCATGCTGTTTGCCCTGATCACTTCGTGGGCTGTCTGCCGATCCATTCCCCGCCTTGTCAGTTCAATCATCACCGACTCGGCAAGGTTGATCCCATGCAGGATATCAAGATTCTTTTTAATGTTCTCTTCCTTGATGATCAGCCCTTCAAGCGCCTGTGCCATCACCTTCAGGCAGTGATCGCAGAGGATCGTTGCTTCCGGAAAGATCACCCTCTCACAGGATGAGTTGGTGAGATCCCGCTCATCCCAGAGGGTGTTGTTTAAGAGGGCGGGCTCGACTGCGGAGCGGATAATTCGTGCAAGCCCTCCTACCTGCTCACTTTTGATCGGATTTCTCTTATGGGGCATCGTGCTTGAACCGACCTGTTTCTTTGCAAATGCCTCCTCAACCTCAGCGATCTCTGTTCGCTGAAGCGTACGAATCTCAATTCCGATCTTGTCTAAGGTTGTAGCAATATTTGCGAGAAGGAAGAAGTACTCTGCATGCCGATCACGTGCAATCACCTGATTTGAGACATCTACTGAGCCTATGCCGAGCTGGCGCATCATTGCGGCCTGTACCTCCATCCCATCGTCACCAAAGGCTGCCTGTGTTCCGACGGCGCCGGTAAGCTGACCGACGACTACACGTGGGCGGATCTCACGAAGACGGGTAATGTGGCGTCCGACCTCACTTGCCCATATGGCAAACCGCAGTCCATAGGTTGTGGGAACACCGATCTGTCCGTGTGTTCTTCCCGCACAGACGAGTGTCTTTGTAGCTGTACTCCGGTCAATGAGGATACGAAGGAGTATCTTCAGTTTCTCCTCAATGCAGGTGAGTGCATCCTTCAGCTGAAGCGCGGTTGCAGTATCCAGAATATCATTTGAGGTCGCACCATAGTGAACCCAGCGGCCGGCAGGTCCTGAAACCTCTGCGAGGCTCTTGACAACTGCCATCATATCATGATTAATTTCGGCCTCGATCTCGTTTGCACGACGGAGTGATGCCTTCGGTGCAGCGGCTGCGATCGCGTCTGCTGCTTCAGGTGGAATAAGCCCGATCTCAGCTTCTGCGGCGGCAAGTGCCACTTCAGAACGTATGATCGCGTTGAACCGTGCCTCTTCACTCCAGATACGCCGCATCTCGGCTGTGCCGTACCGGAAGTCTATCGGATGGATCGCCATAGAGATATGTATGGGTTTTTGTTGGATTAAACCGATCCATCAGAGATGTGTGAGAAGAGTTTTCTTACTGTACGCATATAGGTGAATAATGAATAGTGTACGCCATCCGATCGGAATTATCAAAGTAAGACCGGACGGAAGCATCGTCTCTTTCGAGGGTGATATCGGCGATGCACCAGTAGTTTCGAATAGTCGTATGCTCGGCGACATCCCCCTCTTCGCCGGAGCTGCTGATGAACTGATCAGATTCGGCCTTGAAGTCATAGGAACTGGCCATCCCGCGGTCTTTTCAGCTGATTTGGGTTGGTCGGTGACGATCTCCCCTGCTGATGGTGGTGATCTCTGGTATATTCTCTCACATCCGGACAGTTGCCCGGAGCGGCGATCCATTGAGGTGGTAAACCATCATCTCAGGATTCTCAATGCCGTCGTCGAGGCGGCATCCTCACAACTTGCCTGCCATGACATACTCCATGCCTGCCTATGGGAAACGATCCGATTGATCGATGTCGATTGTGGGGCAATATATATCAGAAGCAACGGATCGGAAAGGGCTGAACAGAAGGCCATCGCCGGGTATGTCACCTATTACTTCCCGGATCTTTTGGAGCTCAACCTGGCATCCCCTACCTTCTCAAACGCCTTCTCAACCCGGAAGCCGGTCTTTCTGGAGCAGTACTGCGACCTTGAACATACAACCGGTGAGCTTGGAGTCTTCTCTCTTGCGGTGATCCCGATCCTCTCCCGTGAAGAAGTGCTCGGGGTGATCTGTTGTGCACATAGTAAACCAAGGACATACTCAGCACTTGAAGAGAGTGTGCTAACCTCTATCGGGAGATCTGTTGGCGGTGCAGTCAGACGGGGAGTGCTCCAACAGAAGTATGAATGCCTCATGGAAGAGAACACCCTCCTGCTCGATATCATGGAGCATGATATCAGAAATGCAAACATGATAGCAGAGGGATATCTTGAGATGCTCAGCGAATCTCCATCACAAGAGTATGCCAGAAAGGCGCAGGCAGGGCTTGAGCAGTCTGATGAGATCATCAGAAATGTCAGAACCATTCGCCTGCTTGGAGCTTCTGACGTCCGTCTGTCAAGGGTTCGCATTGATGAAGTGATCCGAAAAGAGATCGAGTACATCTCAGGTGCTGAGATCACCTGCTGCATGACTACAGCAACTGTCATAGCAGATAACCTCCTCTCGCAGATCTTCAGCAATCTCATCGGAAACAGCCTCAAGTTCGGGGGAGAAGGAACGAAGATTACCATCACTCTGGATGAAGAGGGGGAATGGGTGAAAGCAACCGTAGCAGATAACGGGCCTGGTATTCCTGCTGAACTGAAACCGATCCTCTTCTCCCGTCATGGGCATGGTGGAAATGCAAAGAGCGGATCCGGGCTTGGACTCTATATTGTCCGGGAGCTGGTGCACAGGTATGGGGGGAAGATAGAGGTGTTGGATCTGCCGGTTGGAACAGGAATCAGGTTCTGGTTGAAGAAGGGGTGAGAGAGAGGTTCATTCCGGTCCATCCCTGAAACCAGCTCAAGGGGATCAGTGGTCACAGAGCATACCATCAGAACAGGATCTCTGAATAAAAATAGATCACCACATAATCATCAGATGAACACATGAATAAAAGGAATTTTCCGGATCGAGTACCTCACATGACAGATATCACCAGTTGGTTCCCATACACCACATTCCGCCCACACCAGGAGGATATGCTGAACGCCGCAGCAAAGACCGCTCGAAATGGTGGCATTCTTATGATCGATGCACCAACAGGTAGCGGGAAGTCGAGCATCGTATCAGCGCTTCTGGCCGAATCTAACGGGAGGACTATCCTCGTTGCGGTCCGGACGATCAGTCAGCTGAACACCTTCATCCGTGAGCTCGATATGATCCGGAGGAAGAAACCTGGTCTGAAGTTCACATACCTCATCGGAAAAGGGAGTATGTGTCCTCTTGGGGGAGTGGGTGATGTCTACCGCCGGTGTGAGGGGGTGAAGAACTTCACGAGTGCACTCATGCGTGAGCGGGCGATGAAAGGATCGCTCGTCCCGGCAAAAGATCCCGAGATCATCAGGCAGATAAAGAAACAGGACCGCGACCACCCCCTCATCTGCCCGTACTTCGTGAAGAGCCGGGTCTTCCTTGAAGGGGATGAAGGGCTCAAACTCGTACCATCCCAGGAGATCCGGTCAAAAGCCGAGAGGGCAACCCTCAGCGTGGTCAACCCGGAATCTCTCCACACGTATGCAGGCGGCCTCTGCCCCTATGACCTGATGGTGACCTCAGCCCGGCATGCCGATGTTGTCATCGTCAACTACCATCACCTCTTCAACGACGAGATCAGAGAGCAGCTCCTCATCTCTCTGAATGTTGAGCCCCAGGATGTTATCCTCCTCGTTGATGAAGGCCATAATGTCGGAGATGTGGTGCAGGGAATTCAGAGCGTCTCATTAGAAGAGCGGGATATCCAGCAGGCATACCATGAACTCTCCTCATTAAAGGCGAAGGTAAAGGGGGCAGAAGCGGTCCAGCACGTCCTCCCACGGATTCGTGACTTCATGGACGGACTCAGGCGCTCAACTGAGATTGAGGACTGGTTCGATCCGGCAATCTTCGATCGGATCTTAACCAAAGGTTCTCTGTACCCCTCAATGGCTGCAATTGTTGAGGATGTCA
Source organism: Methanocalculus sp. (assembly GCF_030651615.1). Taxonomy (GTDB): domain Archaea; phylum Halobacteriota; class Methanomicrobia; order Methanomicrobiales; family Methanocorpusculaceae; genus Methanocalculus. The sequence goes on along the minus strand of NZ_JAUSCG010000186.1, from coordinate 1,165 downwards.
TCTCAATAAGCGATGTTGTCCGGGAGAAGAGCCTGCAGAGCGGAGAGTTCCGTGAGACCGCCATCGAACGGCTATGCGAATTTCTCTATCGTATCCACTGCTCCGCAACAGATCAGGCATATTTAACCGTCTTTCGCAAAGATGACGAATCGGTGATCCTTGAGGTCAGAAACATCGATCCCGCAGGCAAACTTCGGGATATTGCCGGGGCACATCATGCCACCTTCCTCATCAGCGGGACCCTTTCTCCAATTGAGAGTTTCAGGAAGTACTACTTTGAAGATGCACCAGTTGCCACGCTTTCGATCCCAAATGCCTTTCCAAAGAAGAACCGTCTCCTCCTCGTCTCAAAAGATATCACCACCGCTTTCCGGATGAGACAGGATAAAGGAAATATTGAGCGGACAGCCCTGACGATCAACGCATTTGGAACACTCCCGGGAAATCTTGCGGTTTACTTCCCCTCATACCAGATCATGAGTGATTATGCCAGCAGATGCGGTATAAAAAAGAAGAAGATATTCATAGAACCGCGTGATGCCCGCGAGGCTACCGAACAGCTCACAGAGTTCCTCTCACTCCCGGGACTGAAGAAGTCAGGTATCCTCTTTGCCGTCTGTGGCGGCAAGTGGAGTGAGGGGCTTGACTATCGGGGGGAACTCCTCTCGGGTGCGATGGTTGTCGGACTGCCTCTTGCCCCCTATACCCAGGTCAGGGCAATGAGCATCCAGTATTTCAAACGAAAGTTCGGGCCTGACGGTGAGTTCATCGCCTACACTCTTCCGGCAATCAATAAGGCCGCCCAGGCACTCGGCCGTGTGCTCAGGACCCCTGACGATCGCGGGATGCTCATCCTCGGTGACAGCCGTTTCCTTGAACCAGAGGTGAAAGGAGGTCTCCCGCCATGGATGCAGGAAGAGATGAAGGCGATCACCTCAGATACTGCGAAAGACGTGATCTCCAGATGGCAATGAGAGAGGGAACCGGAAGATTCGGGCTCAGGCCGGTTTCGGCAGCCTGGGATGAGAATTGCATCCACCGCGTCTGGTTTGGGAGACTGGATGGAGCAGACTCTCTTCACCCGTTGATCACAGAATACCTTGCAGGAAGAAGAACCGATCTCTCCATGCTCAGGTCACCGGCAGAGGAGGGTGAAACACTCTCT
>NZ_JAUSCG010000182.1 GCF_030651615.1 Methanocalculus sp. | reverse complement strand
AAAAGATTATAAAAAATTATTCATTATTAGTACTATTCAGGTGACACACCGCGGTAATCCTGATGGAAAACAATACACAATCCAGACACCTCAGCCTTCTGCATTCAGCCATCTTGGGGGTGGAGAGACATTTACACCATTACAAAACAGAGAGATGTACATCATTTGGAGAGATGTATCAGATGACAATGCTCAGCAGGGGAGAGAGTTGACAGAGTATCATAGTCTTTGAGGTTCCCTACACCATGCACACAACTGATACCTATCTCTCGGTTAACCTCAGATCTGTATGGGGCAGTCCTTCATGGGATATAACAGAACGTTCTTCTGTCATATAATATATGAATTTGTTCTGAAAATAATCAAAAAGGGAGATACGCCCCGGCCGGGACTTGAACCCGGGTCAAAAGCTCCGCAGGCTTCTAGGATATCCACTACCCTACCGGGACCCGCAAAGGTGCTCTACACTATATGTGATCCTTTGTTAAATAGGTATTGATTATCACACAGACCTCTCGGGTAATGTCATATTGATGCGAGCCTCGACCATATTTCCACCAAAGGTGATATGATACATACCAGGCCTCCGAATCGTAATCTCTCGGATCGGATCAGTACTATAACTCCGTCCATACCCATCTTTTGCAACGATCTCTTTCGTATCAATATTCCGGACAGTACATTCATACCATGCATTCTCCGAGACTCTGCTAACAACAACAGAGAAATCCTCTTTCCCACCGAATTGGCTGGTTCCAGCAATTGTTCGGCGTATTGTTATCGGGTTGATATAAGTAGTGATGATCAACGGTGCCTGATATACATCAACAATCACTGCAACTTCATTATACCGAAACTGAATGGTCTGAGAATAGATCGGTACGTACCGTGACGGTATCTCGGGAGAGATGATAGGTACTTGAGTCCGAACAGGCTCAATCCCTGGTGTCACAGTGGGGTAGGGTGTTGCAGTGGATACGACAGACGGATCGAGAAATACTATCGGTGTTGAGACCGGCTGGACCGTTACAACCGGAGTGGGGGTTGCGGGGGAGCTTAAATCAGGTATATCGATCGGCATATCATCGACCATCGGAGGAGGGGCAGTACACCCTGCTGTTAATGACAGGAGAATACTGACCAGAAGGATCAAGCTCCAGTATCGGTGTTGCATCAATCAAGAATAGCAACTCATAGTATAAAAGCAAAGAAGGTATTTCAGAGATATCAACCCTGATATGAGAGGATTACACCCTTGTAGATCTCAGTTGCTCTCCTGAGATCATCATGTGATACACGCTCATCAACTGCATGAAGAGTCCTTATATCTCCAGGCCCATACTCGACCACATCAAAACCTTTCTTCCGAAGTGACCGCGCATCACTTGCAGCCCACTGGACAATCGGCTCTGATGATATGCTGTACATCCGGTCAATCTCAGCACATACTCTTCTGACAATATCTGAATCCGGGGGAGTCAGTGAGGGATTCCAGATACTGGATGGAATTATCTCAGCATTCCGGGCATGAGTTTTAATCTCTGTAAGGAGCTGATGAGCATCACATCCCCAGGGAAGACGAAGATCCACCTCAAGCCGGCATTTCTGTGCAACAATATTTGCTTTCTCACCACCGGAGATGACACCGGGATTATACATGATCTTTGTCAGAACGGATCGTAGATCTTTTGGGCCGAAGATCTCCTCAAGAACCTTCTCTGAGTGATCGATGATCCTGCTCATAGAGGGATCGACTGGAAACTCTCGTTTATGAACAGATTTAAGAAAATTCAGAAACTCCACAGCTTCCATGATTGCGCTTTCACCGATGCAGGGGTACAGTGAACTATGGCCGGGAGTTCCGGTAAAATTCATCATAAATCTGCAGAGGCCTTTCTGACCAATACATGGTGCTATTGCAGGCGTCGGTTCAGCAACAATACAATCAGACGGCATTATTAATTCTTTCTGAAGAAGATGATGGATGCCATTTGGGCCGCCCACCTCTTCATCGCAGACGAATGCAAGGCTTACTAATGGATCGATCCCATCATCAACGAGTGAAGCAACGGCTGAAAGGATTGATGCACAACCACCTTTCATGTCGGTGCTCCCCCGCCCCCAGACATATGACTCATCGATAATTCCCGAATGTGGGGGGTGCTGCCACCCGTCATCAAGTGCCGGAACGACATCCACATGACCGCATAGAAGGAGAGGATGGCCTTGTTCACGTGAAATTAGGTTGCAGTGACCCGGAACATTCTCAATGATATCCGTTGCAATACCAAGGGTACTGAGGATATCACTGATGTACTCGATCACCTCTGTTGTGATCCCCGGCGGGTTGTCACTATTGATCTTGATGAGATCTGAACAAATCTGTACCGGATCCATAATGGTATCCTTAATCACAGGTTTTCTGCCTTAAATGACTCAAATAGTGTAGACAATGAAGCTCCCTGATAGATGCTCTTCAGGAGATCCTTTTGGAAGAAGTCATCGATCATGGCATGAAAGACATGTGCGGGAATAGGTTTTGTAACAGCGGGATCAAGCACAATCCGGAAACTCCGGTACTGGGCAGGATCATCATTACTGTATATTCCCTGCCAGAGTGCTGGCATCTTTCCATATACACCTGAGTGATTCTCTTTCAACCAGTTTATAAATGGTTTAAACAGAGGACGGTCCCCTTTCTTCTCCTCATCAATTCTCCATCTCATATACTCACCCGCCATCAGGGATCGGGGCGACTCAAAACTATACCCTGAGACGCTCAGAGTATAATCTATATGGGCTATCGCATCCAACCAGTGAAACCAGAGAACCGGATGAAATTCTGAGACCGATTCGAGGACGAGAGACTTTGAATAGAGATACTCGAGCTCTCGTGAATATTCATTCTTCTCCATCATAGGGGAATATGAGAAGGGGAGGGAAAAAAGGGTTGCTATAACTGCATCTTTTTATTCATAAAATGGTTGCCTAAGACTCACGGCATGGAGGATCATATCATCAAGTTCGGTCCCACTCTTTCCTCTGATATCAACGACATTATCATTTCTGAGAAGACAGGGTTTGAGTTTACCATCTGATGTTATTCGCAGCCTGTTGCAATGACCACAAAAGTCAGTATTATGGAGAGGCCGCACCACCTCGACCTCGGCTCCATCGATACAATACTTCTTCCGGTGGTGCATCCGCCGTGTTACTATCTCGGTTGCCTGGGATGCAATCTTTTGTTCAAGACCATTTACATCTGCATGGGAGTAGCATTCGTTAAACTCCATCAGCTCAATAATCTGGAGGATGAGATTCCGGTTACCCCTGACATAATCGAAGAAAGCCGCAAGCTCATCCTCGTTTATACCCTTCAAAAGGACCATATTTAATTTGACAGGAGTAAGACCGGCATCAAGAGAAGCATCAATACCGGCAAGGACATCACTGAGGAGATCTTTCCCGGTGATCTCCTTATAGCGATCATGCCTGAGCGTATCAAGACTGATATTCACCCTTGAGAGCCCTGCACCCTTGAGATCATCGGCGATATCTGCAAGGAGAGTACCATTCGTTGTCATTGAAGACTCAACATGTGAAGGAACAGAACGGATTATCTCGACGAGATCGTCACGGAGTGTCGGTTCTCCACCGGTGAACTTGATACTCCTGATCGGAAAACGGCAGACAGCATCAATGATAGTCCTGATCTCATCTGTACTCATCTGATCTTTCGGCTGCTCTTCTCCCTCGGCATGGCAGTAGATGCAGTTGAGGTTACAGGATGGTGTCAGGGAGATCCGGACATTCGTCACCTGACGCCCATACGGATCAATCAGTGCTGGCTTCATCTCTTTTATGAATATAGTTTTTAGCAATTATATATGTCTCAGTACTGCCTTTACGTGTAGCCTGTGCGTGATAGACCCGAACCGAGTAAAAGTGCTCCCGCACCTCTTTCAGAAAGTCGTTGAACAACTCACCCTGAAATGTCTTTACGACGAAGTTACCACCCTGTTTCAGGATCGACTTTGCAAATGCGAGGGCCTGTTCATTCAGGTCAATGGTGCGCGCCTGATCGTAACACTTCTTACCAGAGATCTTTGGTGATGCATCACAGATGACGACACTGACCAGATCAACGATCTTTCTGATCTCAGACTGAACAAGTGGGTTGGTGAAGTCCCCTGTGATCGTTACAACACCCTCAAGAGGTGGGATAGGATTGAGATCAACACCGACAATCGTCCCTTCAGTGAGACTCCTCACTACCTGCAGCCAGCTACCCGGAGCAGCCCCGAGGTCTACGACCGTATCTGTTGGTCTGAATATTTCGAACTTGGAATTGATCTCAAGCAGTTTATACGCTGCACGAGAACGGTACCCTTCGCCTTTTGCACTTCTGTAAATTGGATCGCGTGACCATTGTGAA
>NZ_JAUSCG010000180.1 GCF_030651615.1 Methanocalculus sp. | reverse complement strand
GCATGCTGCATGTGTGAACATTACCCATGTCCGTTCGGTCTACCGGTGGGATGGAGAGGTTGTTGTTGACAACGAGCAGCTGCTGATCTGTAAGACCACGGCCGACCGGAGGGGAGATCTGATCCGGCGGATCGAGGAGATCCATTCATATGATCTTCCTGAGGTGCTTGCTCTTTCGATCAGCGATGGAAGTGCTCCATACCTTGCATGGGTGAAGTCTGAGGTGAGCGGATGAGGCTTGAGCAGTATACAGGTATTCTCTATAAAAATGGAGAGTATTCTGATATCAGGGATCAGATCGTCTGTGAAGACACATTCACCCTCCATCTGAACAACACACCGCTCCTGACCATGGTGGCGTCTGATGACCATCTCCGTGAGCTTGGGGCAGGATTTATCATCTGTTCGGGGATCTCTGATTGTATCAATTCGGTGACGGTCTGTGATACTGATATCTTTGTGGATGCACCGGTCACCGGTGAGTACCAGGCAACCCTTGAATCATCAGGCGGGTGTTCAAACAGGGTACCCCCCCACCCGGTGCATTCGAACCAGCGGGTGACTCCTGAAAAAGTTCTGGCGATCCGAAGCGCCATCGACTCTGATGCCTGGTTAAAGACCGGTGCACTTCATGCATCGGTACTCTTCTATAATGGGGAGATGGCAATCCGGTGCGAAGATATCGGGAGGCATAATACCGTCGATAAAGTCGTCGGCCATGCAATTCTAAACAAGCTCCCCCTATCACATTGTATCATCGGATGTACGGGAAGGCAACCATCAGGAATGGTCGGGAAGGTGGCAAACGCAGGCATCCCGATCATCATCTCGCGTGCTGCTTCGACTGATCAGGGGATAGCAACTGCTGATGCAGCCGGGATTACCTTGATCTGTTTCACCCGTGAAGGGCGGTTTACCGTCTATACCCATCCGGAACGTGTCATCGGGCTTGCAGAGAGCAGGAGATGACGATGGCAGAATTTTCCGTATGTATCGGTGGGCAGGCAGGAGAGGGGATCAATAAAGCCGGGCTGTTGATCGCAAGGATCGCCGGTCTCCTTGGGTATCGGGTGTACATGTACTATGATTACCCCTCGCTCATCAGGGGAGGGCATAACTATGCGATCATTCGTGCAAAAGAGACAGAGATCGGTGCAATCAGGGATGAGATTGATATCCTCTGTGCACTTGATCAGGAGACGGTTCGCAGGCATGGAGATGCAAAACTGCATATATTTGATTTGGATGTCATCAAAGGAGACGGATTAGGCATCCCTGCAACGACAATAATCAGAGAGGAGGGGGCTGCTCCTATTGCCCGGAATACGGTTATCATTGGTGCTTTCTGCAGAGCCGCCGGAGTTCCCAAAGAGATCCTTCTTGAGGCGATCCGGGGTGAATTCGGATCACGTGCTGATGAGAATATCCGTCTTGCCCTCCGTGGATACCATGCAGGTGAAGAACAGATCCAGCTACCGATCCGATCCGCTGATCCCATTCCCCTTCTCACCGGAAACGAAGCGATCGCACTCGGACTTATCCGGGGAGGAATAGACGCATATGTCTCCTATCCGATGACACCATCATCTTCAATTCTGCATACGATGGCTGTTCTGGCACAGGGAACACCGCTCCTCGTCGTACATCCCGAGAACGAGATCGCGGTGATCGCGATGGCACTTGGCCTTTCGTACTCAGGGAAGCGGGTTGCTGTCGGGACATCCGGCGGAGGGTTCTGCCTGATGACAGAGGGTGTCTCACTCTCCGGCATGGCCGAGGTGCCGGTCGTTATCGTGATGGCGATGCGACCGGGACCATCGACTGGTATGCCGACATACTCGTCACAGGGTGACCTCTCGTTTGTTCTTCATGCAGGGCATGGAGAGTTTCCGAGGCTTGTGATCGCACCCGGCACCCCCGAAGAAGCATATGAATGGTCGGCACGTGCTGTTCATCTCGCCTGGCAGTTCCAGATCCCGACGTTCATCCTCTCAGATAAAAATCTGGGCGAACACCCTGCATCTGCCGATATCGATCCCGATTTTTCACTCCCATCACCATCGACAGTACCTGCACAGGGGATATACCATCGGTACTGCAATACCCCAAATGGAGTCTCGCCCCTCCGTAGTCCACCGGTCACCGGCAGTGTTGTGAAGGTGAACTCCTATACCCATGATGAGGATGGGATCACGGTGGAGGATGCAGATCAGGCAGCATCTGCGTGCGTGAAACTGATCAGAAAAGGTGCAGCACTTGAAGCTGAGATGGAAGGGTATGGATGCATACATGTCGATGGGATGGATGATGCACCGGTAGCTCTCATCTGCTTTGGGTCAACCGCAGGTGTCTGCCGTGAGGTTGGGGAGAGACTGTCTCTCAGGGTGATCCGTCTGGTCGTCCTTGAACCGTTCCCGCTTGCACAGTTTGATCAAGCATTGTCCGGGGTAGAGAAGATGATCATCGTCGAAGAGAATGCGACCGGCCAGCTCGATGCCCTCATCCGGACGTTTGGATATAGGGCGGATCGGCGGATCGGATCGGTCAGCGGGAGGCCCTTTACCGTCGATGATCTGGAGAGGAGGATCAAGGGGGTGATCAGATGAAGGGATCTGAGTATATCAGCAGGGCAGAGAATACCTGGTGCCCCGGATGTGGGAATTTTGTCATCCAGCATACCGTAAAGGATGTTCTGGCCGATCTCGCACTATCACCTGAGAATGTTGTAATCGTCTCAGGTATCGGGTGCCATGCAAAGATCGCCGACTATATGCAGACGAACAGTTTCTATACCATTCATGGAAGAGGAATCCCTGTTGCAACCGGCATCCATCTCGGAAATCCGGAACTGACCGTTATCTGTTCTGCAGGGGACGGCGATGCCTATGCAGAGGGGCTTGACCACCTCATCTTTGCGGCAAAAAGAAATGTCGATATCACCACAATCATCCACGACAACCGGGTCTATGGCCTGACGACCGGGCAGTATACCCCGACATCACCACCCGGTTTTACCGGACGCTCAACACCGGAGGGGACACACGAAGACCCCTTCAACCCGCTTGATCTGATGCTCGCATCCGGTGCGACCTTCATCGCCAGGGCATATTCACGTGATAAAAAAGGGATGGCTGAGGTGCTGAAACGTGCCATCCGGCATAAGGGGTTCTCTTTTGTGGAGGTGCTTCAGGTCTGCGCCAGTTTCTATGATGCCCATGCCTGTTATGATGAGCATGTCTACACACCGGAGGGGCACGATCCGTACGATCGGGGGTCTGCTGAAGAGTTAATCCGGGAGTGGAATTATTCAGGCGAAGGGCCGATCGCTCTTGGGGTACTCTATGAAAAGGATGCGAGGACTTTTGAAGAGCGGATCTTTGATGGGAAATCAGGAATGATTGACCGGACCCGCCTTATCAGAGAGGCCCTTCAGAAGAGATAGGAATAATATCCCCATCACATTTATAAAAAAGATAACGGAGAGAATTTTTACCCTTTTGGGTTCAGACAGACTTTTGTAGAGTGATGTCCAATAGAGATCAAACGGTGAGAGGCATCCAATGGGTCTATTCGATATTTTTCGCCCCAATATAGAGAAACTTAAAGAGCGCCGGGATATCGACGGCCTGATCAAGGCATGCGAAACACCAGAGGAAGAGATCCGAAGGGATGCCGTATCTGCTCTGATGGAGCTTATGCCAACGGCACTGCCCCACCTCATAACAGCAGCAGTTGATCGTGATGAGAAGCGCCGCTCCTGCGCTGCACTGGCACTCCATCAGATTGGAGCACCGGCAGTTTCGCCAGTGGTCACACTCCTGCTGAATGAGGAGGGCAGGAAGAGCGAGTATGCCGCTGCTGCACTAGCATCAATCGGGAAGCCCTCAGTCGTTCCACTCATCAAATGTCTCTCTGATATCGGGGAAGAGAAGAGTGATCTGATCGTCGCTACACTCGTTCATATCGGAAAAGATGCAGCACCCCTTCTGAGAGAAGGGCTCTTCTGCCCGTCATATCGGTCACGGAGGGCATCTGCGCAGGCACTCGATATCATGAGAGAGGCTCCTCTCACCGAGAGAGAGGCAGCAGCTCGTCTCATCGCCCTTGGAAGATGGAAAGAACTTCCACGTTTCAAACATGAAGCGGTCCCGATCCTGATCGACCTCCTCAGTGATGAGTACTATGTTCCGAGGGTGAATGCAGCACGTGCACTCGGTCAGCTCGGGGATGATGCAGCTATTCCTCATCTCCATGCAATCTTCTCTGATCCCGATGGCAATGTTCGTACAGCAGCAGCAGAGGCACTCGGAACGATAGGTGATGCACGAGCGATCCCAATACTTGTGTCAGCCCTTGAAGATGAATATTATAGTGTCAGGATGGAGGCAGCAGGGAGTCTCGACCGTCTCGACTGGCATCCGACAAATGATAATGAACGGGCAAGATACTTTATTGCAACCGAGCAGTGGGAGAAGGTTATTGAGATCGGAAAGGCGGCTATACCTCCGCTAATCGATACACTCAGGGACAACTACTATAGTGTTCAGAAAGGGATCACAGAAGCACTCAGGCGGCTCTCCCGCCACTCGATCGGACCACTTGAAGAGGCGCTGGGCCATCCCGATATTCGCATACGAAATGGTGCGGGGGAAGTTCTGATATCTCTAGGAAAGAGTGATCAATTATTTCGTCCGATCAGGCAGAAGAAAGAGGAGGAAACTCTCCCGGAGAAGAAAGAGAAGGGAGGGGGAAGAAGTACAATCGATCTCTCAAAGAAGGAGGTCTCTTCTGATGATAAGGTTAAACTCAGTCGCCAGAATATGGTTGCTCAAAAGCCTCAGGAAGAGAAGAGAGAGGAGTCTGCTGAGGAGGAGGAGACGGAGCGGGTCTCCCTCTTTCAAGAGAAGGAGTTTGTCGCAGTGAGGCGTGTCATTCAGGCGATCGACCCGATTGTTCATGAGAAACTCGCAGGAATCGGAAATATCACCAAAAAGGCGTTTGATGAGGAATATGCCGAGCCATTGATCTACGCCCTGCTCAGAGCCCTCAACGGAGGGGATGATGATAGCCGCCTCATCGCACTTGATGCTCTTGTATCCCTTGGATCTTCAGCCTTTCCAATTCTCATTGCGGCACTCTCTGATCCTTCACCAGCAATTCGTGCCGCCGCTACAGAGACGATAGGAAGGATTGGGGATCCGTCGGTTGGAAGATATATCATTCCGCTCCTTGATGATGGAGAAGGGATCGTGCGTAAGGAGGCGGCAAAAGCACTTGGAAACCTGCAATGTGTTGATGCAGTACCTCAACTGATCCGATCTCTCATCGACATGAAGACCGATGTCAGGAGAGAAGCGATGACTGCTCTTTCGAGGATCGGATCACCTGCATTTCATGAGCTTGTAGCAGCACTTGATGCCCCCTCAAACGAGATCCGGGCAGGAGTTGCACGTGCACTCGGATCAATCGGCGACCAAAGAGCGATCCCCCACCTTATCCTTCACCTCGGAGAGGATGCAATTGATGTCAGAACAGTCGTGATTGAGGCATTGACAGAGTTTGATGTCGCCGCTATCAGACCGCTCGAAGAGGTGATGTCAACCGGTAATCCTGAGGAGAAGATTGCCGCTCTGATAATCTTTGATGGAATCGGGATCAATGCAACATACCTGATAGAACGGGCACTCAAGGATCCCAATCCGGCGGTCAGCAGAAAGGCTGCATATCTGCTGAAAGTAGACGATCAGATCGGATCGGACAAACAGGAGGAGACCAGTGAGAGTCCGGATTCGGCAGATGAGATCACCCCACTGATACAAGATCTCCTCATCGGCAATAAAGAGGCACAGATCAGATCAGCACAACAGCTTGTACATAAAGGATCAGCGGCTGTCTCTCCACTGATCGAGATACTCATGAAAGGAAACCGTGAGCAACGAGCAACCGCTGGAGAGATCCTCTCAGAGATTAGGGGTCCCGCTGTTCAAGAGCTTCAGCGACTCTTATCAGAGGGGGGGCGTGATACGAGAGTTGCGGTTGCCCTGCTCCTTGGTAAAATTGGGGATCAGTCTTCAGTAGAACCGCTCATCAGCATGCTCAGCAACAGAGACTATCAGCTCAGGAAGGCGGCGGCTGAGTCACTTGGGTTCAACGGCAGTTCTCAGGCGGTGCCTGCCCTTATTAATGCCCTGTCAGATGATGATCCTGATGTCCAGGTTTCTGCAATCCGGGCACTCGGGTACATTGGCGATGCACAGGCGATCACACCACTGATCCAGAAGCTGGCTGACGAGGATTTCAGTATCCGGTCAGCTGCAGTTGAGTCACTTGCCGGTATGGATAAGGAAGGGGTACTACCCCTCGTTGCTGCACTCTCAGATTCCGAAAAAGAGGTGAGATCGGGTGCTGCTGAAGCACTCAGGGAAATCGGCTGGACTCCGGATGATGACGAAGTAAATGCACGGTTCCTGCTTGCACAGGGGCTCTGGAATGAAGTGGCCAATGTAGGAGAGAAGGCGATTCCGGTTCTGATTTCAGCATCGACCGATCCGGATGAGGATGTCAGGATGGGTGTCATTCGTGCCCTTGGAAAGACCGGTAATCCCGGGGTGATCCCCCATCTCATCCGGGGACTCTCTGATGAATATACCATGATCAGAAAAATATCAGCGGATGCATTCTTTGATATTGGTGATGCTGCACTTCCCGCTCTTGAAGAAGAGATGAATGAAGCTGACCCGATGGGCAGGAAGATGATCCAGGGGATCTCTGATCGTATCCGGCGACGGAGCAATAATTCGTCAACTACCCACGACTAAAGTCATGGGCTTGCACTTCCATCTTCCCGACCTTTTGGGTTCAGGACGGAGTGCGATAGGCTGGTTGACATCAGCCCTTGATGCAATGTTTTTTGCGGCGTTGATATCGGCGT
>NZ_JAUSCG010000158.1 GCF_030651615.1 Methanocalculus sp. | reverse complement strand
CATATGAAGTCCTTTTGGATCCATCAGAGTCAGGGAAGGGCCGCATGACCCACAGGCGATCGTCTGGGCATGGTGACGACGGAAGTCCGGGCTCCAGTACTCTTCTTCGCATGCGGGGCAGAGGGAGAACGGATCCATGGTTGTTCTGATCCGATCATAGGGAAGCGCGCGTATAACACTGTACCGCGGACCGCAATCTACACAGGATGTTGCCCAATAACCAGAATAACGCCCATTTATCCGGTTAATATCCTCGATACAGGCATCACAGATGGCAATATCCGGGGGAATCATGCCGCTGAGATTGCCGGCCCCACTCTCCATGATAAGAAAACGGTCAGAAATCACCCCTTCAAGTGGAAGGACGATTACTTCGTCTATGACAGACAGGGGAGGACCTTTTCGGATAGATTTGAGAAAATCATCGAAATGCTCCCCTTCGGCATGAATTACTACCTCACTACCGAGGTTTGTAACCGATCCACGGATGCAGAGGGAGTCTGCACATGCGTAGACGAAGGGGCGAAACCCGACACCCTGTACGATCCCGCGGATGATGATAGTACCAGATCTCCGCATAGATATCAACAAAGGTTATAGAATTACAGAGCAATATAGTACATCAGGGTTTAAGCAATGACAGATCATCCTAAGACGAAAATTGTAAGCGACCCGGTAGAGCTTGTACCTCTCCTTGTTACTTTTAACAACTCAGCCTATAAAGTTGTTTATGAACTTCTCGCGAAGTCATGGGTAACTGAAGAGGAACTCTGCGAGACCCATGACCGGGAGTGCATCAATCATTGCCTGAAGATGCTCAAGAAAGGAAATCTTATTGAAGAGCAGTGGCGCACAGGTGCCGGTAAGAAGCCGGAGAAAGAATATCGGGTTAATTACCTCAAGTTCAGAGCAAATTTTCAGTGTTCAATGGAGGATCTCGTCTCGATGCTTTATATCTCAACATCAAATGATGAGACACTCAGGGATCTCTCCGATAAAATACAGAGCGAAGTAGATGCAGGAAATACCTCGATCGGTGAGATTGCACGTAAAGTCGGTGTAAAGCCGATCTATGTCAAAGGAATCGCAAAGCGGCTTCCTCAGTTTGATGTCAGGGGTCAGGGATTGATCCTCCTTAATGGAGAAAAATGATGGAGACGAATAAGGATCCTCTCGGCATCCTTCTCCGAAGCAAAAGGGAGACGACCAGATTTCAGGTTCTTGTCGAAGTTGCCGAGCATCAGCCATCTATCCGCCAGCAGGAGGTTGCTGAGAAACTCGGGGTGACACCACAGGCGATCTCCGAATATATCCGCGATCTCTCGGATGACGGACTGATCAGTGCTGAAGGTCGTGGACGGTATGTCGTCACCCGGAAAGGGATAGAATGGGTCCTGCAGAGTGCCGAGCAGCTTGAGAGTTATGCACGCCATATCAGACGCGACATCATACAGCAGGTGGCAATATGGGCCGCAATAGCTGCGGAGGATCTCAAAAAAGGGGATGAAGTCGGCGTATTCATGAAGGGAGGCTGGCTCCTCGCAGGAAGAGAGAGACAGGCGGCGATGGGTGTTGCTATTGATGATGCAGAGAAAGGAACTGATATTGGTGTTGCCCGGTTAAACGGGATAATTGAGCATACCGAGGGGACCGTCTGCGTCTGTAAAGTACCACGCATTGAGCGTGGCGGATCCCGTTCGATCGAGAAGGAGAGGCTCTATAAGATCGTCCAGAAGGCTGAGATCATCGGAGCTGTCGGTGTGGAAGCATACATGGCACTGAAGCGGTCAGGTATCCGGTCCGATATGTTCTATGGTGCACGGGAAGGGGTGATCGAAGCGGCATTTCATGGGATGAACTGTGCGATCATCGTTGTTGACTCAGAGCTCACCGACTTCATCAAACGACTCGAGACAGCAGGCCTCTCCTATACCATCCATGATCTGGCGGCGCAGTAACTACTCATGAGCGCAATCATCCTTCCATGGAAGAAGGCATACCGGATCATCTTTTTTGACGATCGCAGGATACGGCATGTTGCGTCGGTATCTCTGGCAAGGACGACCCGGGGTATCCGTCCTGATGAGTTTATGGTCAGGCGGCCAGGTGCATCCCATCCCCAGAAGACACCGACGAAGGATCTGATCGCCGCACTCCGCGTCGGTGATGTGTATCTGACGAATAACGATCCCGATTTTGAGGAGTTCATCACAAGCCTCCAGATTCCCTACAGTTTTGTAAAGATCTGTCGGATCTGCCTCCTTGAAGACCGGGTTACACAACTCTCAAAAGAGATCGCAATACGATGTGGTCGGGAATGGATCTGCCCGGATTGTGCACGAAAAGAGCTCAACCGGGAACTCTCTCATCTGAAGAAACTCGGGAAACGGACGAGGGCTTATATTGAAGACCTCCTGATGGAGCATAAGGATCTTGAAGCCGTCCTTGCGATCATCCAGCCCGAGAGCCTGGATATGAAGAAGACCCTCTTTGACAGGGTCGACGCTCATCCGGTGACACAGACTGAGAAGCTCGAAGAGCTCCCGCTCCCCCGTGCCTTCGTCGATGCGGTATCGATCACCTCCCTGATGCCCGCACAACAGCTCGCTGTTGAAGCGGGGCTCCTGTATGGAAAGCACCTGCTTGTTGTTGCGGCGACTGCAAGCGGAAAGACCTTCATCGGCGAGATGGCCGGTCTCAAGAACCTTCTCGAAGGGAGGGGGAGGCTGCTCTTTCTGGTACCGCTTGTTGCACTTGCGAATCAGAAGTACGAACGGTTCACCGAGACGTATAAGGACCTTGCAAGTGTCTCCATCTCGACCGGTGTCTCGCGGCTGAACCTGCCCGAGACGCGATCAGTTGCCCGCCGCGACTCCAGATCGGATATCATCATCGGGACCTATGAAGGGTTTGACAACGTCCTCAGGAGAGGAAAAGAGCTCACAAATGTCGGGACAGTCGTCATCGACGAGGTTCAGATGCTCGAAGATCCGGAACGGGGTCACCGGCTCGATGGGATGATCGCCCGGCTGAAACATGTCGCACCAAAGACACAGTTCATCTACCTCTCGGCAACGATCGGGGCTCCCCACCTCCTTGCAAAGAAGCTGGGCGCAAATCTTGTGACCTATGCCGAACGGCCGGTCTCACTGGACAGACATCTCCTCTTTGTCGAGCGTGACGCAAAGATCCCGACAATCAAACGGCTCATCTTCGAGGAGTTTGGGAAGACCTCATCGAAAGGGTTCAAAGGTCAGACGATCGTCTTCACAAATGCACGATCACGGTGCCACCAGATTGCTGATGCGATCGGTCCCCGTGCGGCTCCATACCATGCAGGACTCACGGCACAGGAGCGGCGGGAGATCGAGTCAAAGTTTGAAAAAGGGAAGCTTGCCGCTGTAATCACCACTGCGGCCCTTGCAGCAGGTGTTGACTTCCCGGCATCACAGGTGATCTTTGATGCCCTCGCGATGGGGATCGAGTGGCTGACGGTGCAGGAGTTCCACCAGATGAACGGAAGAGCCGGAAGACCCGACTTCCATGATGCAGGGCGTGTTGTTATACTGGCTGAGCCCGGCGGGTCATACTCCCGTGAGTCGAAGGCGACAGAAGAGGAGGTAGCGCTCAGTCTCCTGAAAGGAACGATGGAAGAGGTTGCCCCGGTCTATGGGATGGAAGAGAGCAGTGAGGAATATGCCGCAAATGCCATTGTTGCCCGTGGCATCGAAAAAGACCTTGAGGCGATGAACGAGAGGATGGTTGGGACACTTGAGCCTGCTCTACCTGAGATGCAGAAACATGGCCTCGTTCACCGGAAGGGCAGGGTGATCGAACTCTCACCGCTTGGACGGGTGATGGCCGAGCATTTCATCGGTATCGAGCGGCTGATGCGGATCCGGAGCCTTGTTCGGGAGGTGGAGGATCCTTTGATGATTCTTGCGGATCTTGAGTGCAGAACAGATGAGGATGAGAAGAAGGGGAGGTAGACCCCCCTTACCTCAGTTTGTCCCTTCGATCATTCAAAACCAGCCATCAACACGGCTTTTGCGCATATATTTCCACCAGTATGCAGCAACTCCGATAATGATGAGGATCAGAATGAGGATGATCCACCACCATGAGTGAATGAATCCATCATCCTGAGAAGTACTCTCTGGTGATGGGGATGCACCACCAGTTCCACTCAATTGAGTACTTCCACCCCCCCCGCCGATAACAGGGCTAACCGTCGGTTGAGGAGTCTCTGTCACAGGAACCGGATCATCACCAGTGACGGTAATATATCCCACCTCCACCTTTGAGTCTGATGAATGATCATTCCTGATAATGAGGGTGACGGTATAGTTGCCAGGCGACGAGTAGAGATGAGATGGTGACATCTCACTGGAGAGGAGACCGTCACCGAAGTCCCACCGCCACCAGTTCGGCCCACCAACTGACGTATCAGTAAACCTGACGGTGAGTGGTGCATCTCCGGTTCTCGGTGTTCCAATAAAGTTTGCCACCGGCGGTGTACCGGATGGGCCAGGGCCGGGTGCGTATGTGGGAACTGTAGTCACCGGCGGGAGGATAACGATATCGGTCTTCAGGGTATCAGTATCTGTTCCAAAGAGATTATCCACCGTTAGGGTGACCACATACGTTCCTGAGGTAGTATAGATATGAGTCGGATGCTGAAGAGTTGAACTACCCCCATCCCCAAATAACCAGAGCCATTGAGTGGGTGCATTCAGAGAGAGATCGGTGAAGCTGATCGAGAGGGGTGCATGGCCGGTGGTGGGGGACGCTTTCACCTCTGCTGTTGGTGGATACCCAACAGTGATATACTGTTCTTTTATCCGATCACTTGTACCAACGGCGTTTGATACCCGAAGTAACACATCATATCGTCCTGATTGCGTGTAGATATGTGTCGGATTCTTCGCAGTAGAAGTGTCTCCATCCCCAAATAACCAGAGCCATGAGGTGGGAGAACCATCAGAGAGATCAGTGAACCGGACCTCATGAGGAGGGGAGCCAAGGAGTGGAGTTGCGATGAAGTTTGGCGTCGGTTCAAGTCCGATACGGATATATTTCACACGCTGACTGGTACTCTGCCCATAGGCATTCGTCGTCGTCAGGATCACATCATAGATCCCCTCATCAGTATAGGTATATGTCGGATTCTTTTGAGTTGAACTTCCTCCATCTCCAAACAACCACAGCCATGAGGTAGGAGAGCCTTCTGAGAGATCGGTGAACTGCACAGTGAGGGGTGCTTGTCCGGATGATGGAGATGCCGAGAAGATTGATACCGGTTCAGGGCCTGTTGCACATACTCCAGGAATTAGTAAGAAACACAAGGTGATAACGATCAGAGAGAGCCAACGCATTCTATATCCTCCAGATACTATATATTAATCATACCCTTAACCTTCCAACACATATAAATGGGGTTTTCACAATTTATCTCATCACTCCGTCTTGAAGATTCCGCTGCAAACCACATACTCTTTCCCGTCACTGCCGATTGCGAGCTGATAATAAGTCCTCTTCCAGAAGAGTCCGCTCTCGGCCGGGTTGAGAGAGACATAATCCTCCCATCCAAAACCATTCTCAAGTGCTCCCTCCACCATCATATCCTGAAACGCCTCTCCTGTCACATCGGTCTTACCCTTGAAACTCACACCGACGAGATGGATATTCGTTGCATCAGCAACCATCACCACATCGGTGTCATATACGAAGACATAGAGGCCAGGTTTCTGTTCATCCCTGTATGGATGGCGCCCGGCTTTGATCGCCCGGATCGTTGCCGGGGCATCATCTGCAAGTGCATCTGCTGTACGTGAGACGAGCCCTACTGCATCCTCTTCTGTCAGGAGATCTGTTGCATATCCCGGGGTGAGATACCGGTAGAGGGTCCGCTCATACCGGCTGACACCGAAGGCATCCTTTTCAGATTGTATCCGGTCAAGCGCCTGCTGGAACGCCTGGATAAGAGGCTCGGGAGTCTCACGATTGAACGTGACATAGTACTCATGCATCGTGAGGGGATAGGCGATGATGATCGCCTCAGGGTGCTGGGCATGCATCCCGATCAGCCTGATGCCGGGATACTCAGCATATGCCCATGCATCGATCTCACCAGCTTCAAGTGCCTGTATCAGTTCCTCTGCACCGGTTGCGTACTTGATCTTATCATAGCCGAGTAATCGGAGATCATCTCCTGCAACATCATCGGTGATTGCCCCAACAGAGAGTTTGAAGATGTCATCTACCGTCTGCACGCTTTCACCGGCTCGCATGAAGAGGACATTTCTGCTCCTGACAATTGGCCCTGCCCAGAGGAACAGATCTTCACGCTCAGGGGTCCTTGCAGTTGAGAAGAGGACATAACCGGGGATAGAGAGGGTTTTCTGGTATCCATCCTCCCATGTGGAGAGGAACACCTGGTCGCGGGAGAGGTCTGTGTTAAGATCAGTGAAGATCTCCTCAATAATATCAACTGAGATCCCCTGCACGACACCATCCTCAAGGAAATTGTACGGGTAATACTCTTCGGTCATATACGTGAGGGTTGCAAGACCTTTTGATGGCATATACCGGTTGAGTATCCGGTTATAGCCGCTCAACCCACCATCTGCGGGGGTCTCTTTCAGGGCATCAATAGCAGACTGAAACCATTCGATCTCCCGCTTCGGTGTTTCCTTATTAAAAGCATAATAAATATCCACTTCCGTGAGCCGGTATACCTGGTTAAAATAGCCGTATTTTCCGGTTGCTTTTGCGATCAGGTACTCTCCGGCAAGGTCACCTGAGGCATAGAGATCGATCTCGCCCCGGTCGAGCATCCGGATCAGGTTTATTGGGTCAGGATCGGTGACGATCTGATCCTCATCGACTCCTGCCCGTTTCAGCTCCAGAACCGAAACATCATCTTCAACTGCACCGATTTTGTATTGATTGAGATCACGTTCGTCTGCAACGGTGATCTCACTGCCACGCCGGGAGAAGAGAACGATAGTGGTCGATGCGATCGGGCCAGCCCAGAGGAACTGATCTTCCCGCTCAGGTCTTCTCGCAGTCGAGAAGAGGACATATCCGGGTGTGGAGCGTGTGGTCTGATAACCTTCGGTGAAGAGTCCGATCCGGATGGCATCATCAGGCAGGGAGAATCCCATCTCTTCATACGCTGCTTTCAGAAGCTCCACCCCGATCCCCTTCAGCTCCCCTTCCTCTTCGTAATTGAAGGGCGGGAATTCCTCGGTCAGAAAGATCAGAGCCGGTTGTTCAACGGGCTCCTCTGTCATGCACCCTGAACAGAGGACAAATAAAGCCAGAAGGATAATGGAAAGAAAAATAATCTGGGAATGCCTGAGTAAACCCGTCTTATTCCTATGCATATTCAACATTCAGTTATTCAACATATAAAATAACCGAATGTTGCCCGGATTGAAGAGGGAATTATCCGACACAAACCCAGCGGTCATAGATCGGATCACGTTCGTTCTCAAAGACCTCAATCATCCGGCCACATGAAGCCGCCCACTCGGTGATAAGCGCAGATTCAGATTCTGTGCCAACTGTTATCAATGCCTCGTCACAGAGATCAAAGAGAAACATCACGAGCTCCTCCCAGAGTTCCGATTCACATGAATGAATCTCACCGAGCATGATCCCGTGTCCTTTTCCTGTGGATGGAAGGAATATGTCAGCATTTCTGCAATCGATGCAGATCGTTCCCTCAGGATTGAACCCGCCATTGATAATACCACAGGCAGAGATGCTGACCAAACCCCATTTCACTCCGTCTTAAAGATCCCGCTACAAACCACATACTCTTTCCCATCACTGCCGATTGCAAGCTGATAGTAGGTGCTCTTCCAGAAGAGGCCGCTCTCTGCCGGATTGATATAGATATAGTCTTCCCATCCAGAACCATTCTCCAGCGCTCCTTCCACCATCATATCACGAAACGCCTTTCCGGTGACATCAGTCTTGCCTTTGAAACTCACCCCGACAAGATGGATATTTGTTGCATGGGCAACCATGACGACATTAGTATCATAGGCAAAGACATAGAGTCCTGGTTTATCGGGGACAGTATAGAGGGGGCTCCCCGCATTGATCTCCCGGAGTGTTGCCGGGGCATCCCGTTTCAATGCTGCTGCTGTCGATGATACGAGATCGATTGCATCCTCTTTCGTCAGCACCTCAGTTGCATACCCAGGGGTGATATACCGGTAGAGGATCCGCTCATACCGGCTGACACCAAAGGCATCCTTTTCAGATCGTATACGGTCAAGCGCCTGCTGGAAAGCCTGAATAAGGGACTCGGGAGTTTCACGGTTGAATGCGACATAGTACTCATGAATCGTGAGGGGATAGGCGATGGTGATCGCCTCCGGCTGCTGGGCATGCATTCCGATCAACCTGATGCCGGGATACTCAGCATATGCCCATGCATCGATCTCACCGGCTTCAAGTGCATGTATCAGTTCCTCAGCACCGGTTGCGTATGTGATCTTCTCAAAACCAAGCGCTCTGATATCATCTCCGCTGATATCATCGGTGATCGCTCCAACAGAGAGTTTGAGAAGATCATCTTCCGTCTGCACACGTTCACCGGCTCGCATAAAGAGGACGTTTCTGCTCCTTACAATCGGACCCGCCCAGAGGAACAAGTCTTCACGCTCAGGGGTCCTTGCAGTTGAGAAGAGGACATAACCGGGGATAGAGAGGGTCTTCTGGTACCCTTCCTCCCATGTGGAGAGGATCATCTGGTCACGGGAGAGGTCGGCGTTGAGATCAGTAAAGACCTCTTCCAGAAGGTCGATGGATATCCCCTTCCTCTCCCCATCCTCAATATAGTTGTACGGATAGTGCTCTTCGGTCATATACGTGAGGGTGGCAAGACCCTTTGATGGCATATACCGGTTGAGTATCCGGTTATAGCTGCTCAACCCACCATCTGCGGGGGTATCTCTCAGGGCATCAATAGCAGACTGAAACCTTTCGATCTCCTGCTTTGGTGTTTCCTTATTAAATGCATAGTAGAGGTTGACGTCTGTGAGTGTATAGACAGGGATAAAATACCCGTACTTTCCGGTTGCTTTTGCGATCAGGTACTCTCCGGCAACATCACCGGAAGCATAGAGGTCAATCTCGCCCCGGTCGAGCAAACGAATCAGGTTTATTGGATCAGGATCGGTGATGATCTGATCCTCATCGACTCCTGCCCGTTTCAGCTCCAGAACCGATACATCATCTTCAACTGCACCGATTTTGTATTGGTTGAGATCACATTCGTCTGTAACGGCGATCTCACTACCACGCCGGGAGAAGAGGACGATAGTATACGATGCGATCGGGCCTGCCCAGAGGAACTGATCTTCCCGTTCAGGTGTTTTCGCAGTCGAGAAGAGGACATATCCGGGGGTTGAGCGTGTGGTCTGATAGCCTTCGGTGAAGAGTCCGATCCGGATGGCATCATCAGGCAGGGAGAATCCCATCTCTTCATACGCTGCTTTCAGAAGCTCCACCCCGATCCCCTTCAGCTCCCCTTCCTCTTCGTAATTGA
>NZ_JAUSCG010000151.1 GCF_030651615.1 Methanocalculus sp. | reverse complement strand
CTGTGGGGAGAGGAACGGGAAAACCCCGTTCCACACCCTGAGGAGGAATGATGCCACGTTTCCAGATAATCTGAAATTATGGCGTAGAGACAGAAATGACTAGAGGATTATCGCTCGTTTTGTGCTGTCTCTTCTCCTGCGACCTAATTAAGTGGGTTCATCTCGCATATATAATCTTCCTTTTGATGATCAGAAATACCCCGTAATATGAGATGCCACACCCCACAGGAGATCTGATCTCTTCGAAAACACCACATTCAGAGGGCCGGAGCAGGGGTACGCGCAATGAGGATCTCACCATAGAACTCCTCCTGAATAATATCCACCCGGTCATCGAGCATCAGAAACAGGATCGGAATGTACACATCATATAGCGCACACCCCATCTCAGATGCGATCAGAGACAGGGGCACCGGAGATGAGCCATCCGGATCAAGGAGGAGAAGCGTCGAGTATATGGTGGTTGAAACTTCCTCATATGCCTCATCATGGGCGATCTCGACGACATCGTCGGCGAGTATCAGAGAGTCTTCATCATCAAAAGGAAGACTCTTGCGCCTCTGCCGCCGCCGCTCCTCCTTCTCTGCAAGCTTCAACTGCGTGATCAGCTCATACAGAGTAACGGGCCGCGTGCGGAAATCCTTCCTTTTGATGCGCCGCTGAATCTCACGTTCAAGAGCCTCAATAGGTCCGGGGAGAGATGAAGATCCATCCCCATCTGCATCACCGTCAAAGAAGAGCTCCTCATCATACGCCTCTTCTTCGGAATTATCAGCAACGGGATCAGGAGAAGGCTCTATTAAGGCATCAGACTTCATTCGAAGCAAAATGGAGGCATAGAGAAGGGTGCGGCCGGATATTCGAAGATCAAGTTCACGCCGCCGTTCAAGTTCACCAAGGAACCGATCCGTCACAAGAACGATATCAATGTTCCAGGGATCAATCTCCCCGCTCTCTGCCATCCGAAGAAGGATCTCAACGGGCTCTTCAGGCATTGCACTTCACACCCGTCACAAGTGTACTCTTGTCAGGCCGGATGGTCACCCCGATGATCCGATCAGATGCCTGGATCATCGGTTTTCTAAGTGATATCGAGATGAACTGAGATGCTGTTGAAAGACTCAGGATCATGCGTGCGATCGCATCCACATTCGCCCCGTCAAGGTGCATATCAACCTCGTCAAGCCCATAAAAGGGAGCAGGCATATGCCGCTGGATTGAGAAGATCAGAGCGAGAGTCACAAGCGACTTCTCACCCCCGCTCATCATATTCAGACGGTGCACCTCCTTATCCTGGGGATGCACCTCAAAGGTCAGTCCCCCGGCAAACGGGTCCTCATCATTCTCAAGGACGAGCCTGCCACGTCCACTTGCAAGTTGTGCATAGATCTCCCTGAAGTTCATATCGATTGCAGTGAAAGAAGTGATAAAAGCCTCACGTTTCATCCGCTCGAACCCTTCGATCCGCTCGATCAGATCAGATCGTTCGCGGGAGAGGATCTCTTTTCTCTCTGTCCGCTCAGCCACCCTGACAGCAACCCGGTCATACTCCTCGATAGCGAGCATATTCACCGCCCCAATCTTTTTAATCTGCCGCTCGGTAATCGCAACACCCTCCTCGATCTCTTCAGGGGAGAGCTCGCAGTCGATCTCCTCAGTCTCAGGAGCGAGTGCAGCGATCTCAGAGATCACCGTCGCAAGCCTCTCGCGGAGGGCTTCAAGCTGTATGGTCTGACGCTCCCTCTCATTTGAATGCTGAGTGAGCCTCCGCTCTATCGTGGCAATCTGCTCGTCAACATCACTCCTCTTCTGACGAAGCACCTCGATCTCATCCGAGAACGAGCGCTGCTCCTCCTCAAGAAGAAGAATCCGTTTCTGAGCTTCTGCAATCTGCTCTTCAGACGATCGGTTTTCAGATTCCAGCCGGAGATTAGCCTCAACAATTGCCTCCTTCTCAAGCGTAAGCTCCTCAACCCGCTTTGAGAAATATTGCCGTTCACGCTGGAGATCGGAGATATCAGCCTCCTTGTTCCGGAGACGCCGCTCAAGCTCCTCGATGGAACGTTTCAATCCCTGGAAGATCTCAGCCAGTCGAAGTGCTTCAGACTCTGCAATCCGTTTTTTGATCTCCTCGACACGGCCATTCATCCCGGAGATCGAATCGGCGATCTCATCGAGACGCTCCTCAAGAGCGGCAATCTCTGCTGATATCTCGGCATCTCCGCCTTCAAGTTCCGAAAGGCTCTTTATAAGTCCGGCAATCTCATCATCCAGCTGTAACAGCCGCTTCCCATACTCGGTGATGATCAGTTCGAGGCGTGAAGCCTTCTGTTCTGCAGCCTGCCGGTCACCACGGAGAGCCTCGGCAGCCGAATTCTGGCGTGCAATCGAGGCAAGGAGCTCCTCCTCCTCCTGACGCAGATCGGAGAGTTTTCCTGCGAGAGCAGCGACCTCACGATCAACCGCCGCACCAAACCCTTTCATATCCCGCTTCAGCGACCCGCCGGTCATCGCCCCTGTCCGTTCGAGGAGATCACCCTCAAGAGTCACCATCCGGTGCCTTCCAAGAAGCTTCCTCCCATTTTCGAGTGTATCAACGACGACAGTCGTTCCAAAGACGAGTGAGAAAGCCCGTTCATATGCGGAATCGTATTCGATCAACCGAATCGCATAATCGATCACCCCGTCACCGGTGAGCGGCGGAAGGGGTGGCGGCACCCGGAGTTTCTCAAGCGGAAGGAAGGTGGCACGCCCAAGCCGCTCTTCTTTCAGGAAACGAATCGCATCAGCTGCTATTGAATCATCTGTTACAACGACATGGTTGAGTTTACCCCCTGCCGAGACATTTAAGGCAGTCGCATACTCAGAGGGGGCCTTCCCAAGCTGCGCGATAGTACCATACACCCCATCCATGCCAAGCACCGCTTCAACCGCACGACCACCCGCTTCACCATGTGCCTGCTGCTGTGCCTCAAGACGCATCAGTTTCTGTTCAAGAGAGCGGAGATCAGTTCTGACCTCCTCATAGGATCCCCGGAGTGTCATCGCCTTCTTCTCTACAGTTGAGAGCTGCTGATCCTGTACTTTCTGCTCCTTTCGGATACCTTCAAGTTCAGCCTTCGCCTCCCGGATCTCCCCTTCTTTTTCAGCCCGCTCTTCGCGGCCTGCCTGAAGACGCGGTGCGAGCCTTTCACGCTCGGAGACCCTTATCCTGCTCCTCTCGATGATCGAATCCTTCTCAGAGAGGAGGCGGGAGCGCTCTGCCTTCATCTCCTCAAGCGCCTGCATGCATGAGAATATCTCAGCCTGTGCACCTTCCGAATCCTCACTTGCAGCAGCAAGATCGGTCTCCACCTTCTCCTTCTTTGCCTTCAGGGTTGAGAGCTCCATCCCCAGGTTTGCCCGATCGATCGAGAGGGTTCTGATACTTTCGGTTCGTTCCTTCACCGTCGTCTCAGATCGACGGATATCGGCAAACTTTCGGTTCATCGCTTCGAGGTTCGTCTCACGTTCACGGACATTCCGTGAAATTCCCTGTTCGGAGAGGCGGATGATCCCCTTTGACTCTTCAATCTCAGAGAGAATACGAAGATAATCAGGCCCGCTCCTCCGCCTGATCTCTTCGTCGATCCCCCGCATCTCATCACGAAGGAATGCCCGTTCATGTTCATCATATCCGATATCATCGGTTATCCGGGAGATACTGATCTCATGTTCGGCGATCATATCGTTGATTCCCACTTCCTCACGCTTCTTCTCACGGAGACGTGCAACATTCCTCATCGCTATAAACCGATCGAACTTCTCCTGAAGACTGCGGTATGCAAGAGCCTGTTCCCGCTCAGCTTTGAGAACCTCCTCGCGTTCAATCAGTTCATGGAGGAGGATCTCCTCGCGTTCAATCCTCCCCCTGACCACCTCAAGCTCGGTCATTGACTGGTCACGTTTCTGATCAAACTCTGCAACACCGGCGATCTCGTCGATGATCTTCCTCCGCTCCCCGTCAGACATCTCCATAATTCTGGCAACATCACCCTGCATGACGACATTGTATCCATGAGGTTTGATTCCGTGGCGGGAGAGGAATGTCAGGACATCACCCTGTTTGCAGAGACGCCCGTTTATGTAGTTGTATGAGTAGTATCCGTTTGAGGTTCGCTTGATTCTGCGAGTAATTCTTGTTCCGTCAGAAAATGAGACGATAACCTCAGCGGTATTCTTTGAAGAGCCCGAATTGATGAGATCAGTTAATCGCTCGGCACGGAGACCACGGGCTGACGTAATACCCAGAGCAAAAAGAATGCTATCGAGGATGTTACTCTTTCCCGAACCATTCGGCCCCGATATGACCGTAAATCCGGGTTCAAGAGGTATCCTTGTCTTTCTGGCAAATGATTTGAAGTTGTCGATCTCAAGCTGGGTTATATGCAAGGATCATACTCCTTCACTATCTCAATTATTTCCTGCGGCGAATCGTCTCAGACGTTCGACTATCGTCTTTATTGTTCTTGCTGAGGACCGCGCCGCTCTTTGGATCAACATCAGGGGCTTCATATATGTTGCTTGTGATCTTACCCCCTTTCATCTTTGTAGCAGGAGCATACCCGCTGCTAGCAACGATATAGTCATTCGCAATCCGCCTCTCAGGCTTCAGCGTGCCGTCCTGCTGCATGATCAGCTCCATATCAGAGTTGTCAACAGGTGGTTCAGGTTCAGGCTCAGGTTCACGTGCAGCTACCGGAGGAGGAGAGGTGCGGCGATCCCGCGTTCTTGGCGCCTCGCCCTCGGTAAAGTTACGTGACCGGGGGCGCACCTCCCTCTGTATGATCTCCTCAGCCGGAAATGCGGCATCAGGATCACGCTCTTCAATAGTCCGGGCGATCTTCCGCGTGACGGATTTGAGATCAAGTGTCTCCTCCATCAGCCCTTTGAGCATCGCCTCAAGCTCACGCATCTTCCGCTCAAGTGCGGTTATTCTCTCATCCAGTACTCCTCCGGCGACACGGGCCGGCTCTTCCTCGCGCTTCACCTTCACCAACTCCCGTTCCTTCTCATCAAGCTCATGTTCGAGAAACTTCATACGTGCATCCATTCTTCGCCTTCAACCCCTCTGTTTTAAGATCTGACTCCCTGAAGATAATGGTTTGCCTTCACAGATTACAAGAAAGGATATTACCTCTTTACCACCATTTCTATTTATATGTCATTCCTTGAACGCGACGACCCAGAAGTCGCCGATATCATCGAGAAGGAGCGGCAGAGGCAGGTCTTCGGGCTTGAGCTGATCGCATCCGAGAACGTCGTCAGTCGTGCTGTGATGGAAGCAACCGGCTCAATTATGTGCAATAAATATGCGGAGGGATATCCGGGCAAACGGTACTATGGTGGATGCGAGTTCCATGACGAGGTCGAGAACCTCGCACGGGACCGCCTCTGCGAACTCTTCTCTGCAGAGCATGCTAACGTCCAGCCCCACTCAGGCAGCCAGGCAAACCAGGCTGTCTATTTTGGTACTATCCAGCCAAAAGACGTGATCATGAGCCAGAGCCTGACTCAGGGCGGCCATCTCTCTCACGGCTCCCCGGTCAACATCAGTGGAAAGCTGTATGAAGTGCACAGTTATGGGGTCGACTATGAGAGCGAGGTCCTTGATTATGCAGCAATCGCCGATATGGCGCGGCAGGTCAAACCAAAGATGATCGTCTGCGGTGCCTCGGCATACCCGCGGGAGATTGATTTTAAAGTATTCGGTGAGATCGCCGACGAAGTCGGAGCGATCTGCATGGCAGATATTGCGCATATTGCAGGTCTTGTCGCCACCGGCATCCATAACTCACCAATCGATGTCTGTCGGTTTACCACGACAACCACCCATAAAACACTCCGCGGCCCCCGCGGGGGTGCAATCCTCTGCAGAAAGGAGGATGGGCCTATAATTGATAAGTCCGTCTTCCCGGGTCTTCAGGGAGGACCCCTGATGCATATCATCGCCGCAAAGGCAGTCTGTTTCAAAGAGGCACTCAAACCCTCCTATACCGAGTATGCAAAACAGGTCGTAAAGAACGCAAAAGTCCTCGCAGACACCCTTATCGGGAATAACCTCCGGGTCTGCTCCGGTGGAACCGACAACCATCTCGCCCTCCTCGACCTCTCAGACCATGGTATAACCGGTCTTGAAGCAGAGATTGCACTCGGAAAGGCCGGAATCACCGTAAATAAGAATACAATCCCGCGCGAGAAGCGGAGCCCCTTCGTCACCTCCGGCCTTCGGGTAGGTACTCCGACCATCACCTCACGTGGAATGAAAGAAGACGAGATGAAGCTGATCGGAGACTGGATTGGACGGGTTATCAACCATATCGGAGACGATATGATCATCAGATCGGTGAAGGAAGAGGTTGTAGAGTTCTCCGGCAGGTACCCTCTCTACCCTGATGCAATATGATCCTCGACGGTAAGAAGACCTCAGAGAAAAGGCTGGAGCTTCTCAAGGAGAAGATCGACGAGTCGGGGCTCTATCCCCGCCTCGCCACCGTTCTTGTAGGTGAAGACCCTGCATCACAACTCTATGTCAGGATGAAACACCGGGCATGCGAACGTGTCGGCATCGGATCGATCGCAATAGACCTTCCTGCAACCGCAACAACGCAGGACGTCATCGAAGCGGTGAACAGACTAAACCATGACAATATGATCAGTGGCATCCTCGTCCAGCTTCCGCTTCCCCCGCAGGTGGACACCCATGCGGTGATCGAGGCGGTGGCTCCGGAGAAGGATGTGGACGGGTTTCATCCGGTGAGCCTTGGAAGACTCTTCTCCGGAACACCAGTCTTCTCACCCTGCACTCCCCTTGGTGTGATGACCATACTTGCTGAATACGGCATTAATCCCGCAGGAAAGCGTGTGGTCGTCATCGGCAGGAGCATTGAAGTCGGCCGCCCGATGGCTGCTCTCCTGATCAATGCCGATGCAACCGTCACCATCGCCCATTCGAAGACGGTTGATCTGAGATCGATCACGTCACATGCCGAGATCCTGATCGCGGCAGTCGGCAGGGCCAGGTTTGTAACAGCAGATATGGTCAGTGAAGGAGCCGTTGTCATTGATGTCGGAACAAACTATGATGAAGAAGGAAAACTCTGCGGTGATGTTGACTTTGCCGGAGTGGAGCCAAAGGCCGCTGCGATCACCCCGGTCCCCGGAGGTGTCGGTCCCATGACAATCGCAACGCTCATGGAGAACACCTTCGCAGCAGCTCAGATGCGGTCATGCAGACGACTCATATAGGCGGGGTCGGTATCGGGGGAGACAACCCGGTCCGGTTGATGGGTGTCATCAATATCAGCCCTGAATCTTTTTTTCACGGATCATTTGTTCCCTCAGGCGAAGTTGCAGCCCATGCCCATATGATGATCGATCGTGGGGCTGAGATCATCGATATCGGGGCACGGAGCACCGCACCGGATAGCAGGCCCATCTCTATCTCCGAAGAGTGTGACCGACTGAAGCGCTCCCTGTCTGAACTTGTTGGATCAGGCATCCCGATCTCTGTTGACACGATGCATGCAGGAGCACTTGAGGTTGCTCTCAGGTACGACATCGATGCGATCAATGACATTCACGGACTTGCAGACGAATCTTTCGCCCGCCTGGCAGCAGACAGCGGTCTTCCGGTCATCGCAATGGCTGCAGTACATGCACCGGGAGACGCATGCGGTGCCGACGCGACGAAAGCGGCACTTGCTGTGGTGCTTGGTCGCTGCGAGCAGTATGGGATCGTGGATCTGGTCCTCGATCCGGGGATCGGCCGCTGGGTTCCGGGAAGGAGTTTTAATGATGACTGGGAGCTATGCAGACGGTTCTCTGAATTTTCAGTCTTTGATCGCCCGCTCCTCGGAGCAATATCGCGGAAGAGTTTCATCGGAGACCTCCTTGGAAAGCCAGCTGAAGAGCGGTTATTTGGCACCCTTGCCCTCACCGCCCTCCTCATTGAGGCAGGTGCAGGCATGATCAGAACTCATGATATTGTACCGACCTATGATGCAATCAGGGTCAGTGAACGCGTACTCAGGAGAAGACCATGAAACAAGCTCTTACTGCATATAGCTGCATGACCGGCCTCATTGAGCCGGGAGATGATATGACGGACCGGATCATCGGATCAGCCGGCGAGGCGGGAGGCATTCAGGATGGAGATATCATCGTCATCGCCGAATCCGCACTTGCAACCGCCGAGGGACGGGTGATCCGGCTCTCCGATGTTACTCCTTCGAAGGAGGCGGTTACGTATGCAGAGAGGTATCAGATGGATCCGAGGGTCGCTGAGGTGGTCATCTCCGAGTCCGATGAGGTGATCGGCGGCATCCCGGGTTTTCTCCTCTGTTTAAAAGACGGAACACTCCTCCCAAATGCAGGCGTGGACGGTTCAAACGCACCGGATGGAACGATCATCCCCCTCCCGGCTGACCCAAATGCCTCGGCAGCCCGGATTCGAGAGGAGATCTTTGAGAGAGCGAAAAAGAGCGTGGCGGTTCTTGTCATCGACTCGCGGACCCATGCGATGCGGCTTGGCGTCTCCGGCGTTACCATCGGCTGTTCCGGGATGGATGCGGTGAGTGACTGCCGGGGTCAGAAAGACCTCTTCGGCAGGACACTTGAGGTGACCAGACGCGCTATCGGAGACTGTATTGCTTCAACTGCCGAACTCCTGATGGGAGAAGCAAACGAGTGTATTCCGGTTGTGATCGT
The DNA here is from genome assembly GCF_030651615.1 of Methanocalculus sp. Lineage (GTDB taxonomy): Archaea > Halobacteriota > Methanomicrobia > Methanomicrobiales > Methanocorpusculaceae > Methanocalculus. The sequence continues at coordinate 12,636 of NZ_JAUSCG010000151.1, read as the reverse complement.
TCGTGGGCTTGATATCGCAATCGGGAGCGGTGAAGGGATCGAGACGATCGCACCTGATGAATGTCTCTTTATGGGCGCGATGAAGAAGAAAGAAGAGTAATTTTTATCGGGATTCCACCCCGGAATCTCTTCTCACAACCCCCACCCTCCCCTTCTCTTCAACCACCTCAAATCCAATCGACTCCAGGTACTCCTTACTCTTCCCCCGTCCATGGATCAGCACCTCAACGATATCCTCTTTCTCATCAATATCAGTCGAGAGCCGGAACGAATCGATCACCTCGACAGAGAATCCACATGTCCTCGCAACAGCCATATGCTTCTTAAAACTCGATCCATAATACTGCGCACGGAAACAGGCCGGACTCTTTAAGAAGATAATATTGGTTCCGCCACCCCGACCGGGGACAACCGCCATATCCGCCTCTGTAGAGAGGACCCTCTGGAGAGCTCCCGCGGTCACAAGCGGAAGGTCCGCCATGATTATCAACGCCGGACAGTGGAACTGAGGGAGTGCCCAGTTAATCGCTTCATTCAGACCATTGCTCCGTACTGCAACGAGCGCATTTAAGCAGGTAAACGGTGAGGTAGAGAGGAGAGTTGCCGAACATCCTGTGCGGTTCACAGCAGTAATAACATCCTCAAGCATGGCGGCGGCGAATGCTTCACGCTCCTCCTGATTCATCACGCAGGAGAGGCGTGTCTTTGGATTAATCGGCTTGAACGGGATCAGGGCATGGAAGAACATTGATCAAAGTAGATTTATTGAGGATTAATAACGATCGATCCATCAGGCTACTCCCACCGGTGGGCATACCCACGAAGCGGAATGGGACACCCCCCTGATCGGATCTCCGGCTCCGGAGTCACCACCCCGATCACCGTTGCATCCACTCCCGCAATCGGGAAGCGATCAGGCGGAACGGTTGCAAGCAGCTCAAAGTCACCACCACCAAAGAGAAAGAGTGCTTCAGCATCAGGCATATCAGAAATAAGCGGGAATAACGCAGGATCAAGAGAGAAGCCGACCCCTGATGCCCGCCCGAGATCAGAGAGCGAGAGGGCAAGCCCATCGGAGAGGTCCATCATCGCTGTCGCACCACCTTCAGAAAAGGCGATCCCCTCACGAACTCGGGGCACCGGGGTGATAAGACTCTTCCAGAACCGGGGGTCCCCTTTCAGCCCCGCCTCCGCCTGACCGGGGGTGCCGGTAACACAGACAAGATCTCCGGGCCGTGCACCCGATCTCCTAAGAATTCTATCCTTTTGGACGAAACCAAAGGCGGTCGAGACGATCGTCAGTTCAGTATGGGAATCGATATCACCCCCGGCAAGCCGTGCACCAACAGATGAACAGCAGGCAGCCGCCCCTTTCGTGATCCCAACAAGGCGTTCTGGTCGGTCAAGGCCGACTGCCATCAGAAGGTCAGCGGGAACAGCCCCCATAGAGGCGATATCCGAGAGCGTCACCGCCGCTGACATCCACCCGATCTCAAAATCGGTCATCCCTCCCGGAAAGTCGGTCTTCTCATGGAGCATATCAGTCGTTGCGACAAGATACTGATCTCCAAGGGGAATGACCGAGCAGTCATCTTCTGTCTCCTTCTCTCCGACTATCCCCCGGATCTGATCAAGGAGCATACGATCATCCACTCTTTCTCACCTCCTGTTCACGTTCAGAGCGGTATCTCCTGAAGAGATCCTCGATCGATGCCGCCTTCTTCTCCCGTTCATACTGCTCCTGCTCCTCCTGCCATCTGGCATACTGCTCCTCAAGAGCACTACGGAGACAGAACCCAATTGATCCCTGAAGACGCAGGCCAAGGGATGTGCCGGATATAAGTGGAATTCCTGTTTCCCGAAACGCATTGAGAAGGTCAGGTGTCATCACCGTGGCATCAGGCACAATAACCCCGGCTATCTGTGTATCAGCAAGCTCCCGGATGGCATTCTTCCCCCATCCATCAATCTTTCTGAGATAGATCCAGTCATCAGATGCCGCCCCCATCTCTGTTGTAAACCGTCGGATCGCATCACGAGAGAGAGAATCGAGCACCTTCAGGGGAACCTGGTCTTCGCCAAACTTCATATCCGCATAGGTCTTCATCCGGTCAAGCTGTCTTCGCAAGCCTTTATTCCGCTTCTCCTCCTTCCGGAGGTATCGCTTCTGATTATTGATGATCCCAAGCAGCCGTGCAACCTCGGCATCACGTCTGATCGTCTCCTTCTTCTTCGACCGCTCGGTCTTAAGGAGACGACGGAGACGGGTGATCTCACTATCCTTCTGCTGCGACTCGGCATAGAGTTCAGAGACAAGAGAGCGGAGCCGTCTGATCATCTCATCCTGTTCCCGGGGGCGACCAGGCCGTGAACCGGGATACTGTTCCGTCTCCACCTGCACCGGGACTACCTCAGAAACCTCTGAAGGCGAGAGATCGGAGAGCGCCTGTTCGAGAGAGCGGCCCCGGATAACACGGGCACGCACTTCATCAAGGGCAACACCTGAGGGGATGCGTTTTGAGAGGCTTGCAAACTTATTCTTAATATTCCGGTAGGCGACCAGTGCTGCTGCATACGCATCACGTTCGTGGTCATTTGTAGAATGAATGCCACCTGCAAGTTCGTACTTCTCAGAGAGAGAGAGATCACTCTTTGGAAGGAACGGAACTGCATTGAATGACCGCCTGATCTTCTCTACCGTCCCCGGCATCTCTTTTTTATCTGATGCGACGATCAGAGGGCGACCATGTGCAGTAATCTCTGAGATCACTTCAGAGACCGAAGTGACACGGGAGCTTGAGAGATGAACCAGTTCACCATCAAGATTGAGGAGGGCGATTGCCATCGTCGTTCCGGGATCTACTCCGACGATGAGATATTGGGGTTTCTTCGTCTGGGGGATGAACTGTATCCGTTCAAGTCGTGGCTGGGTGACAGACACCTGCACATCAGATCCCCGGTAGTTTCTGATCGGAACACGTATTCGGGGTGCATGGATCAGGAAGAGGACACGGGAATGACCGCCAAAAGCCAGAAACTCTTTTTTATCATACTTCAGCCCCGAATCAACGAGACTCATCTCGATCTCACGAGCTCTGGTTCTGACAGAACCATGGATCTTTCGGGTATAGCGGTTCTGGCTCCACCCCCCTTTCCCGGGGGATCTCCTGCGTGAGACGGTGACAAGACAGGTATCAGCAAATGCGACCACACGGCTTCCGGCACCAAGCAGGGCGACCTGTGCAGAGGTCCTCGCCTCAGCAAAGGGATCGAACCTGTTGAAGGTGAGATTATATCTTCCGGCAACCTGTGCAAGGCTCTCGCGGTGATCCCCTCCACCGGTTACCTGGACAAGACTGGTCTTTGGCGGAAGTGCCTGAAGGAAAGAGTAGAGTTCCTTTGTATCTGCTGCCACCTCCTGAAGACTGTCAACGGCCAGGAGATCGGGCTCTTCAGACTCAAGAATACGTTGGAGTCGAAAGAGAGAAACTTCGGTTTCGGAGACGATCGTCTCACCATCAATCCGGCAGAGGGCAAAAGAAGGGCGCTTAGACTGGGAACGGACCGACCCCCTGACGATATCGATCCCATACACACGCATAGCAATTCACCCGGTGACAGAGCGGAGGGCATCCTCAAGAGTGAGGGACATCCGGTATTTCCTGTTGAAGAACGAGACGATTGTTCCGATATCACGGCTGAGCAGTTCATCTGCATTTGGGTGGTCCACAGAGACCCACTGAGGCCAGTCGATGATCCAGCAGTGGTCCTCGTTCACCATTACATTGTACTCCGAGAGATCGGCATGTATCATCCCAAGTTCATAGACCTTTCGCACCTCTTCCATCAGTTCCTCATACACGGGAACAGGATCTTCAAGCGTACACTGATTCAGGTTGACTCCGGGGACATATGAGATAGCGATTGTATGACGGCTCCGATCGATCGGAACAGGCACCCTCACCTTCCCGGTAAGACGACGGAGTGCCTCAAACTCCTGCTCAGCAGAGAGTGTCGATGCAAAGATCCATGGACAGTGGCTGGCATCGGTCATATACTCCCGGTTCAGACGAACCGACTGGAACGAGTGCTGACCGACGCGATGAAACTTCAGGATGATCACCCCAAGACCAAGAGCTTCATAGACCTCCGACTCTTTTCCAACCCCGATAAGAGAGCCGAGTGCCGAGATCGTCCCCCGTCCTGCAAGTGTATGGAGCGCGAGGCAGTCATACCCCGAGAAGACGATCGAGTAGCCCGGATAGGGTACCGATTCATAGCGGACGAGGTCTTTCTGCATCAGATTGCCCAGGCGGTACTCAAGTTCACCCTTTGATAAACGCGTTACGCGCTTCAGATCATCGAAAGGAACCCAGCTGTACCGTTTCATCAGACGTTCAATCGCATAGAGGATCGTGTACTCGTATTTGTGGAGTTCCCGTACCATGTCGGCGGAGAGGGGCATTGTATGTACTCTTCGAAGAATGAAGAGAAAAAGTACAGGCATCATGACCATGATGAAGATCGGTTTTAAGCTACCATGTGGATCGGATCAACCCTCTTAGCCAACTTGGGAGATCATTGAGAGATGACCATCTGTTTCATCAGGATAGATGACCGATAACCATGCATGATCCACCGATGCAGCAGGTGTAAAAAGGATGCGATCCATTTTCAGGCATACTCCGGCCTTCATCTCTGCAGAGAGCATTTCATCCAGGACCTTGAACGGAAGGTCAAACGGGAGATTCGGAAGAAACGCTGGCTGCGGCACGGGGACAGGATCGGCGTCCCCCTGAATGGAGGGAGACAAACAGCCACTCTTCTCCATCTGCTACAGACGATCACCAGAGGGCGAAGGGATATTGAGATCATCAGCCTCTCTTCCGATACCGGACTGACCGCTATTGCGCTTGGCAACACCCTTGATGATGATGCAGTCTCCACCCTGACTGGTTTTGTGTCAGGGGATATCTCCCGCATCCTCAATACAGGTGCCGATCCCTCAGATAAGATACGGGGGATATCACCGCTTGCAACCATCCCTACTGAGGAGGTGGACCTCTACGCGGCACTCCTTGAGCTTTCGGGTGATGAAGATATGAGTGATGAAGTCGGGCTTGAATCTGATCTCAGATAGATACTCTCCAAATTCTCACGCCGCCACCCCTCCACCCTGTATGCCGTATCCCACATCGGAGAGTCGATTCGGAAGTCGGGAGAGAAACCCAAAGAATAACTAATAAAAAAGACTTATCCCTGATTAGTTATGCAATGCGAGATTGACTGTGAGAAGATACGTATCGAGAACCTCATCAGAGATGCCGTCTGGTCCGCCGGGGCAGATGGTGTCGTCATCGGAGTATCAGGTGGAGTTGACTCTGCTGTTGCCCTTGCCCTTGCAACAGGAGCAGTGAGCGGTGAGCGGGTCACCGCACTCTTCCTTCCGTCTGTCAGTACTCCACACGGGGATGAGTTGGATGTACAGGAGCTCTGTTCCCGTTTGGGAGTCCTTCTGACGACCATACCAATCGATGGGATCATCGATGCATATCGGTCAATCGATGGATTTGAGAATAATCCACAGACTATCGGAAACCTGATGGCCCGCACCCGTATGGCCCTCCTCTATTATCATGCAAACCGGACAGGCCGTCTCGTCACCGGGACATCAAACAAGACCGAGTACCTGATCGGGTACTGTACAAAATGGGGAGATAACGCAGCTGATATTCAGCCGATCCTCCACCTTTATAAAAAAGAGATCTATCTCCTTGCTGAGGCTCTTCAGATCCCCCGGGCGATCATCAGTAAAAAGCCATCCGCAGGACTCTGGCCGGGTCAGAGCGATGAAGATGAGATCGGTATAACGTACCCTGAGCTTGATTCTGCACTCGAATCACTCGAACTGAATGGATGGAAGGCTGACGGTCACCTGGAGGAGCGGGTCCTCTCTATGGTAAAGAAGAGCACGCATAAACGGGTGCCCGCCCTTAATCTCGCAGGCATTGCTCCCAGATCTCTGTGAAACGTTCAGGATGGTTCATGACCTCTCCGATCACCGGGTCGCCGATGAGGTGATAGAGCGGAGTCTCCCGTACAATTCCGATCTCCGGGTGATCAACAGCTTCATGAATTCGGAGGTCCGCAACCCTTTTGTAGAGAGGATTCTTCTGAAACAGACCGTCATCTGTCTCATAGTATGCTGCACCCCGGTATGCTTCAAAGAAGGCATAATCGCTTGAGAAGGTATCGGATACGATATTTGCCATGACAAGGGGACCATTTCCCGGGTTGATGGTCACATGCCCAAATCCGGGAGGAATTAGGACTTTATCTCCGGCCGATGCAGGGTGAAGGATAATTGTATTGAGATCGACTGACTGGAGGAGAAAATGCCCCCGGCCGGATAGCACTTCATAGACCTCGGGATAAGGAACACCCATCTCATTCTCCGGGTGATAATGTCCCTTCGTCTTGATAAATTCGCCACAGACCGAACCCGCGGTGATCATAGTGATATCATAACGGATCTTAGCATGAACAAGGAGGACCCGATCCTCTTCTGACAGGGCAAGATTTCGGTACATATAGTAGAGAGGACCCGATACTTCGCAACGGGGATATGCAAGGAGACCACGCATATCTTCTACGGTCCTGACCTCGGGTTCAGGAAGATTGCCATTCCAGATATCCATCACTTTTTCATTTGACTGCAAAATATATAATAACCAGCACTATACTGAAAAACGATGATAAACCTCAGAATAGCGATTATAGGGTATTGCAACCATAAGGCAGGGTGAAAACCAGACTCAGTCAGTACATGCAATACAAAACAGTACCAGCCAGAATCCTCTTTTTATACCTCAATCCAGGTTCATAGCATCCCAGGTCAGCCGCGCCGATCATGAAACCGGGATCAGTAGTAAGAGATTGGATTCATCAGTCTGCTATCCATCAATCCTTTAAATGCCTGCGTAATAACCGGATGACCCTCCTCTTTCATCGCGGCAAACGGATTGGTCCCCCCAAGTGCGACCACACCAAGGTACTGCGGGCTTACAGGCACCCCGAGGAGCGGAGCATTGGGCATACCGACCTCAAGGATGCCGGAGAAGTGTTTTGACGCACAATCATCAAGGACTTCATGGAGGAGCGATTCGGCCTCCATATGGCATTCCCGGATATTTCCGAGGATATAACCGTTTCCATCCATTATAACCCGGTTTACCGAGGTGAGATCCTGAGAAGCCATCAACTGAAGTGGGTCAAATGTTGTTGCTTCATAGAGAATTATATGAGTGAACCGGCGTGGCTGATTGCTTTCGACCTCAATGACGCCTCCACCGATCTGTCTTGTGGGAATGCCACGCCTCAGCAGAATGCCATCCAGGGTGATGCTGCATACTGTGCAGATACCAAGCATACCCTCAGAAACGGTAAAGTCATCAAGCGACTCCCCGGGTTCGATAAACCGAACCATATCACTGACGGTTATACCAGCTGCCATCACACGCTTCAGCGTTTTTATAGTATATTCGCGTTCCACTTCAGGGATGAGGAAGAGATTATATACGATTTGCCCCTCATTATCACGCGGATTGTATGTTACCTGCATAGAATATTCGAGGATCAGGTTATTAATAAATTTCAGAGGGGCTTCCATAACGTACATCTCGATTTAGATTCAATAAACCCTTCGCTCCCTCTCTGACATAGATCGAAATGTTGTTCTTTACCAAGACACCTGTATGGGTATGGATGATTCAGTGAGGAGACGTGCCATTCAGGAGATCAGAAGGATCCTTGAGACGGCGGGGTATGATATCGAAGAGGAGGGAGATCCCTTCGATCTCTCCGCACTCGCAGGAAATGAATGCATTCTTGCTCTTTGCACAGATGATCCCAATCGGGCTTCGAAGTTTGATGAAAAGCCTTACATCCTGGAAGAAGAGGGTGAGAAGATCCCATGCAAAAAACTGATCTTCACCCAAAATCCCAGGATCGCTACGAGCGAGGGAATCCTTTGGAATTTTGAGGATCTGGGGAGACACGCGGGCGATGCTTCGGTAGCACGAATAAAGGGAGAGCGTTACTCAATTCGATGGACTGCAATTCCAAAAGGCAGGCTTGATACACCACGAGCTCCAGATTCACCAACAGCCGGGCGTATAAACAGTCTCCCCATCTGCGCGGGGGCAGAGGAGGCGATCCGTATCTCAGGCGAGAGGGGAAAAGCAAACCTCAGACTGATCCCCCATTGGGCTTACCAGTACAAGTGTACCGGCGACACCTCGTATAAAGGAAAGAAGATCAGTTTTGATGCGGAGGGAGACGGTGCCATCAGTGCGATCAATGGTCTCCCCCAGGATATCGATCCCGAGGTGGCAGTTGAGAGGGATATTCCGGGTGATGCCGAACTCGTCAGACCTGCAATCAGCATGAAAGAGGCAGAGGAAAAGGTCATCTCATCACTCATCGAAACCCTGTCAAAGAGAGTTCGAATCAAGACTGAGAGCGGGGATGCCATCTTCTCTGAGGAGAAGACATTCAAGCCGTCCCGGAATCAGATTCAACAGAAGATCTGGCTGGTATATGTCCCTGTATGGCAGATCCGTGGCAAGCATATCGTTGAGGTGAACGCAGTCACCGGTGAGATCCTTGCTGAGCCGATGGATGAAGGTGTCGAGCTCCTTTAAAGGTGTTATCTGATGATACTGATACTTGGAGGGGGACCTGCCGGGAGGATGGCAGCGATCAGGGCAGCCGGGGCGGGAGAAAAGGTGACACTTGTCGAGAAGCGGCTCCTTGGGGGTCAGTGCCTTCATGACGGATGCATGCAGGTCTGTGGACTGAACGATTGCGCCCGCCTGATCCGATCAGCCCGGCTTGCCGCACGCTCAGGTATTACACGCGGTGTCCCGGAGGTTGACTTTCCAGAGCTCCTCGCACAGTTGACCGGGATCCAGATGACAATTGGTGACATCCTTGACCATGAGACGAGAAGTGCCGGTGTCGAGATCATCTATGGAGCAGAAGGGCGGTTAGAAGAGGGAAAGGCCTACGTTAACGGGAAGATCTTCGATGCAGAGAAGATCATTATCGCCACCGGATCACGCCCGGTACTACCGGATATTCCCGGCATCCACCTTCCGGGCATCTTTACACCGCACACCCTCAAACAGATGAAGAGACTGCCGGATCGGATCGGTATCATCGGCGGAGGAGTGATGGCAGCCGAGTTTGCCTATATCTTCTCATCATTTGGAGTAAAAACCCATATTATTTGCAGAAGTGAGTTTCTGCATCAGATCCCTCTCCGCCTGAGAAAAGAGGCGCTCAAGGATCTGGATACGGTGATCATCCATGAGAATGCGGATATCTCTGATTGTATCGGGGATGATACGGTCACCGGTCTTCGTTTCAATGGAACAGTCCTCAATCTTGATTCTGTTTTGATAACCGCCGGACTCAAGCCAAACAGCGATATGATCCGCGGAGTTGATAAGGGTAAGAATGGGGAGATTTTAGTAAATTCGATGATGGAGACGAGTGTTCCCGGGATCTTTGCATGCGGGGATGTGATCGGTGAGCCCTGCCTCACCCCGGTCGCCCGACTTCAGGGCTTTGCCGCTGCCGATGCAGCACTTGGGCGGGATTCATCAGCTGATCTCTCCTATATCCCCCAATCGATGAGCCTCGGGTACGAGTATACCTGGTGCGAGAGCAGGGAGGATGAAGGGGTGACAATCAGCCTCCCCGGTCCGGCAGGACCCGGAACTTTCTGGTCTGTTCCTGAGCGGAGAACCGGCATCAGCTGCCTCAAAGTGAATCCGGATGATGGAAGAATCCTCAGTTTCTCCGAGGCGTCCCCGGCTGCCGGAGTGATGGGGATGTACCTTGCATACATGGCAAAGAAGGGTGTCAAGGTACAGGATCTTGCGAAGCTTCATGAGGTGCATCCGACATCAGATGGAATGTATGCAACGATCAGGTACATCGCAGGACACCTCAAAAAGAAGACAGAAATCTCAGAGACGATAGGACTCCACCTTCTTCGGAAGGACAAGAGATGAGTAGAGCCGCTCAAAGTACCGGTCGGTCATCCCCGCGATGAAATCCCGGACCACCCCTGCATCAGAGATGGATTTCTTATATTCTGAGGATATCCAGGGGGTATCCAGATAATCTGTGAAGATCTTTGAGTTACGTTCTTCATCTTCGAGATTCTCTTTGAGCGTGGTGAAGACGACCTCAAACATCGTCCTGATGATCCGATCCTGTCCCCTCGTCTTCTCATGTTCGTAGATATGTTCATAATTATATTTTTTCAGCAGATTTAAGGCGGAGCCAACCGCTTCTGAGAAGCCGATACTGACATTACCTGTCGTGATCAGATCAAGGGTGAGCCGGTTGATGATCTCTCCCTCGTTCTCACCAAGGATCGATCTGATATCAGGGGGGAGATCAGTGAAATCATGGATCAATCCGACTTCGGCTGCATCCCTGAGGTCACGCGCGATATAGGCGATAGTATCTGAGAAGCGAACAACACACCCTTCAGGCGTCGCCGGGATTGCAGGATCTCCTGCTGCAACATCTCTCACCTTCCGGTCAAAGATTGCAAAAGCATCATCATCGGGTATCCGGACCGGTGAGAGGACGGTCGCCTGTGATTCACCGTCATGGCAGAGGATACCGTCGAGGACCTGAAGCGTGAGATCGAGATCCTCGATCTCATCAAGAAACCTGACCCCCTGTAAATTATGCCGAAACGATCCGATCCCCTCCCTTTCGCAGATCAAAGAGAGGCATTTCTCACCGAAGTGGCCAAACGGGATATGGCCGATGTCATGGCCAAGCGCGATCGCTTCGATGAGATCCTCATTGAGACGGAGTGATCTGCCGACGGTCCTGGCAATCTTTGAGACGAGCTGGACATGGAGGACGCGATGGGTGATATGGTCGTTTTCGAGGAGTGAGAAGACCTGGGTCTTATCGATGTACCGTGCATATGCCCGCGAATGGAGGATGCGGTCGGAGTCACGTGAGTAGGGGGTTCTGATATCCTCGCTTTTTCTCTTGTATCTCCGGACGGCGTCACTGCTCTTTGTGGCTGAAGGAGAGAAGAGGGCCTCCCGTTCATGAAGATAGCAATCGGTCTTCCGGAGGAGATCTGCTGGCGGGATCATGGTATGAGAAGAGATCGCCCTGACAGATAATCAGGGTGACGGATCTGCCAGATGACCAATACCTTTACTTCTTGACAGGAAGAGAAGGAGATCAAGGGGTGTATTGATGGATATCAGAGAAGAGGACGAGATGGAGATTGTGCAGAGGAGGGTGCTCAGAGAGGATCGGAATATGGGGATCATCATCGATCAGCTGACACACGTAAGTATCCCCTATCGAATCAAGGCAGCAACTGAGCTTGGGAAGATTCACCATCCAATAGCGGTATCTGCACTTATTCGGTCTCTTACTGATCCAGAGAGCGATTTTGTGTATGTGGTGATCCGGTCTCTTGGAGTAATTGGCGATTCATCTGCTGTTGAGCCACTCATCGCAACCCTGCCCGGGGCTGATCGCTGGGTAAGGAAGGGGATTGCATCGGCACTTGGGGAGATTCGTGATCCCCGGGGAATACCTGTACTCTGTGATCTTCTTCTGGATGAGCGGGGGGAGGTGCGGGCAGCAGCAGCAGAGGCACTCGGAAAGATCGGAGATCCATCTGTTGCTGAGCAGATTCGGCCGCTTCTCGATGATCCAAAGGATATTGTCCAGGATGCCGCATGGGAGGCACTCAGGACTTTATCAGAACGAACTGAAGGATGATGTTTACGGCTTTTTTCGTGCCTTTGATCTGATCATCGCTGCTGCTTCTTCAGAATCCACCCTGAGGAGGAAGGTTCCATGGCAGGGTTTGGTGTACGGCAGGATAACCACTGATCCTTCAAGTGCAATGGCGATCGGGGGGATTCCGATCATCCGTTTCTCAAAGAGCTTGAATCCGGGATCGACATAGTAGATCTCGGTATAGTGCTTCTCAATGTACTCACGGCATTCCTTAAACGATGCCATCGAGAGGAGGACATCATACCCAAGGTTCTCTACGCACCCCATCCCATCACCTCATCAAGTTTTCTCTTCAGTTTACCGGGATTATGTACAGCAACATCTACGATCATCTCGCAGGGGATCGTGAGTTCTGCTGCACGTTCTTCTGCATCCTTTCCAAAGACCAGGACAACGAGACGGCCTTTGAAGAGGTACCTGATCGAGGAGGCATAGGCAACCCCTGCATCGTTATGAACGAAGACGATACAGAGATCGGGATTCCGCGTCTCTGAGGAGAGCTCCTCGATGCATCGTTCAAGTTCCACCATCTGGCGGATGTACATCTTCTTCGGATCAGATACCCGGAGAAGGTTCAACACCGCACCATTTCCGGCGATGGTGAGATCAAATCCGGCAGTATTGAGTTTGTCTGCCGAGTAGAGCGCGAGTGCCTGCTGTACCGGCACCTCGGGACATCCAAGTATAATGAGTGCTTCCCCTGTCATTGAGACTTCTCTCTGATGTTCTGGGTTCTCATATCGAATAAACAATTCTGATCTGCCGAGGGGATCTATC
>NZ_JAUSCG010000134.1 GCF_030651615.1 Methanocalculus sp. | reverse complement strand
TAGTGGCATTAACGGGGGATTTGGAGCGATACTACACACTGTGCTATCATTCTTCTGAAACTGACCAGCCGGGGAGTTACCGGGCACCACCCCCAGATGATCGCGGAGACGGTATGTCCCATAGGTGATCGAAAACTCTCCCCCAAAACCGCAGACCCGATCCGGGTGATCAGACAGGATCGTTTCGATCTCGTCTCCTGTCAGGATCCTTCCGTCTTCTTCGACCCATCCACGGATAGTGAGTTCGTCTTTCATAAAAGCCTCCCGTACTCTCCTCATCCTCCGGAGATAAAACTGCGGGTTTGATACTAACCCCGGTACACAACCGACTCGATCTCGTCCCGGACTGCTGATCTGACCATCCGTTCGATCTCTTTTACATCAAGTGGAGATCGCCCTGTTGTGCGTAGTTCCCTGATGATAGCATCCATCATCCGTATCCCCTCACTCAGGCCTGACCCGTACGCTGTTGCAATCTCATAGGCATCCTCAGAAATCCTGACTACCCTAGACATGGATAGGTGATCTGACGTGAGAGTAGTTCAATGTTACACATTGTAACACCATACAATCCGGCCAGTAACAATATGTAACATAGGCGGGGATGCCCCGTTACCTATTGTAACTGTGCCATTCTCCCTTCGGAATCTATTATTAGATGCTTATCGCATCTACTTGAAGGATGAATCGCATCGCTTCATGGTCTGCTCCAATTGCCATTGGTCTCGCCCTCATAGCAGGCATATGGGCTGCAATGAGTATGGAGAATGTTGAACTGCTCCAATTCGTGGCACTCGCAATGATACTCCTCATCTTCTGGATCTGGAGAAGGATGAACATCATCATCGATGAGCGTCTTGTGCTGATCTATGAAAAGACGGCTGTCCGGACACTTGAGGTCTCGGTGCTGGTACTCTTCCTCTTCTCTGTCTTCATCCTCGGTATCGGATACTTCGCTGATGCATCAAACCTTCTTGACTGGGGATATGCCCTTGTACAAAATATTATTTTAATCATAGCAGTCTTCATCATATTCTGGCTGTACTATACACGTAAGTTTGGAGCATAGCGATGAGGAATACCATCAAAGTCTACCGGACAGAGCATAATCTGACTCAGGAGGAACTTGCGCAGGCTCTTGGTGTCACCCGGCAGACGATCCTCGCCATTGAAAAAGGTAAATACGACCCATCACTCGAACTCGCTTTCAAGATAAGCCGTTACTTCGCAGTCCCTGTTGATGAGATATTTCTCTATGACGACTGAAGGTTCTCTCACAACCCATATATAACAAAATGTACAATATATTTTACATCCGGTGTCCTGCACCTTTGTGGAGAGAAGAATGGAGATATGCATCCGGCTTGAAGATGTCAAACGAATTTATCCGATGGAAGCGGGAGATGTCTACGCATTGAACGGTGTTACTCTGGATATTGGTGTTGGAGAGTTTGTAGCGATCATGGGGGCTTCCGGATCCGGCAAGACCACCCTCTTAAACCAGATCGGGTGCCTCGATCAGCCGACCAGTGGCGACCTGTATATCGAGGGGAAGAACACACGCGAACTTTCAGACTTCGAACTGACGAACCTTCGCCGGGATGCGATCGGTTTCATCTTTCAGAAGTTCAACCTCATTCCACTTCTGACAGCGTTTGAGAATGTCGAGTATCCACTGATTTTAAAGACCGGAAGTAGGGATATGACCGGTAAACCTGCTGAACTCTTAAGACTCGTCGGCCTTGACGGCAGTCTGGCACAACACACGCCAAACCAGCTTTCAGGGGGGCAGCAGCAGAGGGTGGCAATCGCACGTGCCCTTGCAAACGATCCGAGGATCCTCCTCTGTGACGAGCCGACCGGCAATCTTGATTCAAAGACCGGAACCCAGATCATGGAACTCTTACATGACTTAAACCGTGAGGGGAAGACGATCGTCATGGTCACACATTCCGACGAGATCGCAACCTATGCCGATCGGATCATCACCATACGTGACGGGGTGATCCAATGATACATCTTGGAATGACGTTTGAACTTGCTAAGAGAAATGTCAGGCTCCACCTCTTCCGTTCAATTCTTGCAGCAATTGGGATCATCATCGGTGTTGTTGCGATCACGTCAATGGGGCTCCTCGGCGGGGCGCTTGAACAGTCCGTATCTGATGAACTCATGAAGATGGGCAATACAATCATCATCACCCCTGCCAGCCCTTCGGTTGGAGATGTGAAGGCAGGGATAGATGAGTCAAATCTCAGGCAGATAAAATTGATTGCGGGGAGAAATCCGACAATTGCCTTCCATAACACCTATGATCAGGTGAAGGTGGGAGACACCCGCGGGTACTCTTCAGTCTATGGTGTAGATCCAACAGAACTCCAATCGATAACAACGCTTGTTTCCGGCAGGTACGTCTCCGGAACAGAAGGCGTGATGATAGGTCAGAACCTTGCGAGGCAATACGGACTCAAGGAAGGAAATTTCATTACAATCGGTATTGGAGCACGTGAACAGCGGATCCGTGTTGTCGGAATCCTTGAGAACACCGGATTTTCCGGGAGTATCCAGACTGACAACGCAATTGTTGGATCTGAGCGGTGGTACGAGTCGATCTATGGTGGTCGCGGGAAGTACGATCAGGTCGTCATTACGGTAGCTAATCTGGATGAGATCGATGGGATCAAAGATGCGATCGACTCCAGATTGAACAGGCGGGAGGATGTTGTCAATATCATGGATTTCAGATCGATGATCTCATCC
>NZ_JAUSCG010000131.1 GCF_030651615.1 Methanocalculus sp. | reverse complement strand
TGATGAGGCGAATATCATCATCATTGCAGGAGATGGTCTTGTATCCGATGAAGGGGTTGCAATACAGGAGCAGTACATGGACGAAAAAGAGTTCATCTATCTTGGTCCCTCAACTGCAGGTATTGCAGCTCTCCTCGATCTCAAACACTGGTGTCCCTTTGGCAGATGAGTAACCATAATACCATACCTGTCACATTTTCTGTATGCTCTTTGGATCATCCGGTATCAGGATGCAATATGGTCAGACCCTCATCGATCTCGCCCTCCGTGTCGGGGGGGCTGTTGGTTCCGGCCGCAGGCGGGTTATCGTCGGGAGCGATACGCGATCAACCCGATATCTCCTCAGCGAATCTCTCACCGCAGGACTCCTCTCAGCCGGTGCAGATGTCATATCCGGTGGCATCGCACCGACCCCGACGGTCGCTTATGCGGCACGTACTGCCGATGCAGGCTGCATGGTGACTGCATCGCATAACCCTGAGGAGTACAACGGCCTGAAACTTTTCAATCCTGATGGTTCATCCTTTACGCTTGAACAACAGCGGAAGATCGAAGAGCTCCAGGAGATCCCGGTGTGGAGCGACTGGGAGGCAATAGGGGCCAGGACCTCTGGTGATATTGTTACACCACACCGTGAAGCAATCCTCTCTTCTCTCTCTCCATCAGAGGATCTGAGGGTTGTTCTTGATTGTGGGGGAGGAGCTGGTTCTGTTATAACTCCAGATCTTCTGAAAGAGGCTGGTATGTCTGTTGTAACCCTCAATTGCGATCCGACCAAAACATTTCCGCGCCCTTCAGAGCCGCTGCCTGAAAACCTCTCATACATTCCGTCCATCATCAGGGCGTCAGGTGCCGCATGTGGAATTGCCCATGATGGGGATGCGGACCGCTGTGTTGCCTTTGATAATCTGGGGCGATTCATTGCCGGTGAACACCTCCTGATGCTCTTTGCCAGGTATCTCGATTTGAACGAGGTGGTAACGACGGTGGATGCGTCAATGGCGATCGAGGAGGTTGCCACCGTCCGCCGCACCCCTGTCGGCGATAGTTATGTATCAGAGGCTCTCCTGTCATGGGGCAGCCTCGGGGGAGAACCCTCGGGAAGCTGGATCTTCCCGTCACACTCACTCTGCCCTGACGGTATCTATGCCGCAGCCCTCATCTGCGAGATTGCCGGTGAGTGGAATATCGCCGAAGAGATCGATAGAATGCCCCGATATCCTATTCTGAGATCCGCTATCCCGACACCCCATGGTCATGCTGCGCTATCTGCTCTTGGAGCGGAGATCCCAACTGATGGTCTGAGGGTTGCTGATGAGGATGGCTGGTACCTGATAAGGGCAAGCGGCACTGAGCCGAAGGTCAGAATAACTGCGGAAGGAAGAACAGAACAGGTGGCAAAAGCTCTCCTTACCAAAGGAGAAGATCGGTTGAAGGCTGCAATCAGGGGGGTCTTGTGATGGCGCAGCCGACCGAATGTATCCTGCTTGCGGCAGGTGAGGGGAAGCGTATGCGCCCTCTGACGAAGAACCGTCCTAAGGTGATGATTCCCCTTGGAAACCGTCCGATGCTCGAACACCTTATCCTCGCCGCCCGTGATGCCGGAATCCGGCGTTTTGTTCTGGTCGTCGGATATGGGGAGAAGATCGTCAGGGAGTATTTTGGGGACGGAAATCGTTTTGGTGTCGTGATCGACTATGTTGTTCAGAGGAAACAGCTTGGTACTGCTGATGCACTCAGATCTGCTGAAGGGCTGGTATCTGGTAATTTCCTGATGATGAACGGTGATATGATCCTGAATTCTGCGGAGCTCATTGAACTCTGCAGAATGCCCGCCCCCGCAGTTGCTGTTTCAAAGGCGGAACACCCGGAGAATTACGGGGTGGTGGTTCTTAAAGAAAACCTTGTTGTTGATCTGGAAGAGAAGTCACGATCTCCAAAGAGCAGCATGATAAATGCCGGGGCATATCTCTTCTCAACTGAGATATTTGACCGGTTAAGAAAAATAAGCCTCTCGGGGCGGGGGGAGTATGAGCTGACAGATGCTCTCACCGGCTATATTGAAGAAGGAATACTCTCCGGACTTCCCCTCCATTCATGGATGGACGTTGGATTCCCATGGGATATTCTTGCTGCACATGAGGCACTCTTCTCCCGTCTTGAAACTTCAATTGATGGAATTGTGGAGGAGGGCGTCGTTCTGAAAGGGCCGGTTGCTATTGGGGAGGGGACTGTTGTCCGGTCAGGGTGCTATATTGAGGGACCCTGTATCATCGGGAAGAACTGTATAATTGGCCCTCATGCGTATATCCGGCCGATCACCACGATCGGAGACTCGTGCCATATCGGGCATGCGGTAGAGGTGAAGAATTCGGTCATCTTCTCCGGAACAAAGATTCCCCACTTTAACTATATTGGTGATAGTGTTATAGGATCGGGGTGCAACTTCGGTGCAGGAACAAAGATTGCAAATCTACGGCATGATCATGGAATGATTTCTGTTGGAGGGAAGATGACGGGTAGAAAGAAGTTTGGAGCAGTTGTCGGTGACGATGTTCTCTTCGGGATAAACTGTTCGGTTAATACCGGCTCAGTCATTGGGTCCGGATGCCGGATAGCACCACATTCGTTTGTAGATGGCGCATATGATGACGACACCGTCGTTTCGAGGTGACAAAGGATGCAGGCAGTAATTCTGGCAGGCGGAGAGGGTTGGCGGCTAAGACCCCTTACAAAGAACCGTCCAAAGGCACTGATACCAGTAGGCAACCGTCCTCTCATTGACTATTGTATTGATGCTCTTCTTGAATCCGGAATACGCGATATCATCGTTGTTGTCGGATATAAAAAAGAGCAGGTGATCCGGCACCTGAATACACTTGATCATCAGGTCAGGGTTGTTGTGCAGGAACGACAGCTCGGAAGTGCCCATGCCCTTGCATGTGCAACCCCTTTCATTCATGATACCACACTCGTCCTCTCGGGTGACAATTATGTGGATGCGACTTCTCTCCGGATGATGGGGAGAGATGGTAACGCCATTATGGTGACAACATCCCTCTCCCCGGCCCATTATGGTGTTGTGACGGTGAAGGAAGGCATCGTCACCTCTCTCATCGAAAAACCAGATCAGAAAAGCCCCTGTATGGTAAGTAGTGGTCTCTACCTCTTCACCCCTGAAGTAATACGATCCATCAGCGAACGTGAACTCTCTGATATGGTATCCCGACTCATTTCAGATGGCATTCCGGTACGGGCAGTAGAAGGCGGCGACTGGAATGATGCGATCCATGCATGGGATCTCCTTGGTCAGAATCACTATCTTCTGAAAAAAACCACCCCCATAAGGAGTGGCATGATCAGCAAAATGGTAACAATCACAGGTACGGTATCGATCGGAGCACGCAGCAGTATCGGTCCTGGCTGTTGCATCATCGGGCCCGTCAGGATTGGGGAAGATACATCTATTGGCCCTCATGTTGTCATCGGCCCGGATGTAAGCATCGGCGATCGGGTTGTAATAGAACCATTCACTCTCATTACAAAAAGTATTCTTATGAATGATGTCCGGATAGGATCGCACTCGAGGATGGCCGACTCTGTTATCGGTGAGGGTTCGCTCATTGGTGATCATCTCTCCACGATCACCTCAGATGGCTTATTCTCACTTGGAGAGGAGACGACAAAGATGATTCATCAAGGGACCTTTGGGGCGATCCTCGGCGAAGGGGTGTTACTTGAGTCTTCTGTTGTTCTTAAGGGGTGTATCCTTGGAAATAATGCTGAGGTGCAGGCTGGCAGGAGACTTGAAGGATTGATTCCGGATGGTTCACGGGTGATGTAGATGTGTGGTATTGTCGGCTATATTGGCGCCCGCCAGGCCGCAAAAATTGTTACTGAGGGTTTGAAAAGGCTTGAATATCGGGGATACGACTCATTTGGCGTTGCCACAATGAATACGAAGGTAACTATCGCAAAAAAAAGTGGTAGGATATCCGATGAAAACCTTCATTATACCGATCTATTGGGTTCTATCGGGATTGGCCATACACGGTGGGCAACCCATGGTGTTCCAAATGATCGAAATGCCCACCCTCATGCCGACTGCACCGGTCGGATTGCTGTTGTGCATAATGGGATCATCGAAAATTATGCAGAACTCAGGCGTGATCTTATCGGTCGGGGACATACCTTCACATCGGATACCGACACCGAAGTTATCGCCCACCTGGTGGAGGAACATTATAGCGGCGATCTCTGTTCAGCG
>NZ_JAUSCG010000128.1 GCF_030651615.1 Methanocalculus sp. | reverse complement strand
CCATTGATCAGGATTCGGTTCATATACAGTGATGATAATGATCTCTCCCTCATGTATATTGTATGCTCCGACTACATGGAGTGGTCGACCATTGACCTCTCCGAAAATAAGATAGCTTGGATATGGTCTGTCATCAGGATATTCTTCAATTATTCTTCCACACGCTATTACTTCACGCACTTCTGAATCGGAGATCCTGCGACTGAACATCTGGCGAAGGGCATGCACACGAAATATTAAACGATAGGGTATTTTTATATGATCCAAAAATATTTTATCTTCCACGTATTTCCCTCCAACTAATGGTACGTAACTGCTCTTAAAACCCAGCAGATACTATTCTCAATATCCCCTCATAAATCCATCCCCAGAATAATTCTTCGCTCAGAATACCTATTCTGCCCCTCAAGATGCATGATCTCTTCGGAGTGATCGAATCAGCCATTGGTATTGATACTCTATGGCGCTCCACAATAGGTATTCACCGGAAAGACGGAGGTGCAGAGGATATATTATTTCTCATAACCATCCCTCTTCGTCGACCATTGACCTCTTCTGAGAGAATACCGGGGTCACCTCTTCGTATGCCCGTTCAAGCAGCACCCGATAGTACGCAAGGTCAGCTCTCTTCGCCTCCCAGGGCGGATCTGCGATGAGCTCTCTTCCATCCCGCACCACATACCCGATCTCCATTCCTGCTTCAACAGCGACACCCGCCATTCCATAGGCACGAATCGCTGATCCTTCAATGCAGCGGTGCCGGTAATCGGTCCTGCCCACCCGCCGGGTGATGACGAGATCCTCCATTGCAGCAGTTGGCAGATCATCAATTGCCACCTGAAGCATCTCCCGCACCTCGCTGGCAAATCCTAAAAGATCACCCGCAGATGCCGCCCTCTCAAAGACTGTGAAGATCCCCTCCTGAAACGATCGTACATACGGGGGTGTATCTCTCCTCCGGGCGGCCATCCCCCGTACTTTCATGCCGCCGTCCAGAAGCCGCCCGAAGTACCGGTTGTATGCACCGGTCCCGTCTGCCATCGGGAGGAACGCGATCCACCGGTACCACTCGGACTCGGTTGGAATACCTGCCTCTCTCTCCGTCTCCCGAACAAACCGTTCGATATCGCCACCTGTCACCCAGAGTGAATCGACGATCCCATGGAGGACACGGCATCCCGCATCCTCTGCGATCTCTTTTGAGCGGATCAGGATCTCACGGGCATGCCGGGTGATCGCCTCATGCACCCCGATGCATCCGAACTTCGCGTTCCGGTACCCGGTATAACCGAAACTCGTGACCAGCATCCATTTCAGAAGGCTGTCCATCCCGGCATACCGTCTATCCTCCTTCTTCAGTGATTTCGTCCTGATACGGAGTTCAAGCACCGGAGCAAGCACCGATGCAAGGAAACCTTCCCTTTCCCTCCCTCTCACCGTCTCTGGTGAGAGGTTCTGGCCGACGATGATCGAAGGGTACATCGAGGTGAAATCGACCTGCACAACATCATCATACACCCCAGGGATCGGCTGAAAGATCATCCCGCCTTTATCCGCCTCCCTGAGTGCAGAGACGGGCCGACCCTCTTCTGCATCCCACTTCCGAAACGGCACCGCAATCCCCCGCCGGACCGCCTCATAGTTCTCGTAGCCTGAGATGATGGTACCCGGTGTGAACCGTGCAGTGAGGTTTGGGGAGAGGCCGGTTAACCGTGATGCAAGTATCACCCCCACAACCCCGCACTCACGGTACGTGAAGCTCCGGTCGCAGTCGATGAGGCACCGCCCCTCCGGAACCAGTGCCCCCTCCCGGTGGACCATCCTCCCGTAACTCCGGTATGACCGTGCCGAGAGGCGGCTGTACCTGCCGGTCCTGCTGATCCGAAGCAGAACTCCGTACTTCTCTGCAAGAGAGGTGATGACCGGCATCCAGTAGTCGGCATGGGGAAAGAGGATCAGATCGGGATTCGATCATCAACGCAACCGGCAAGTGCGGTCACCATCTCCTCTTCAGATCCGCTCACGTGCTTCCCATCAAGAACAATCCCGCTTATTCTCCGGCTCCGGTATGGGGGATCGGAGACACCGACCTCCATCACCACAAGTGTCCGGTCAAAGGAGGTGGCAAACCGGTCATCCCCCGGTACTGCACATGCGGTGATCCCATATTCGGCAAGGTACCGTTGTTCGGGCCGGAGATCGAGGTTATAGATCTTCGCACTATATCCGCTCTGCTCTTCGATCAGTTCGGCCACCTTTCGTGACGCAGCAATCGAATACCCCTCCTCCTCAGAGAAGACAGTCCTGACCAGACAGGAAGAGAGACCATACCGCTCTTCGAGTGCATCAAGCATATCGCGGTGGAGGTGGGGATCATCGAGGGTAAATAAGAAGGAAGGAGTATAACTGACCCGCCGTGACTCCCCGCCCCGGCCCCAGAACCGGAGGCATCCCCCCTCGAACGAGGCATCAAGGATCCACATCGCGCTCCTTCAGAAGCTCAATGAAGACCGAGAAGATCGCCGCCTCCAGCGGATCGTCGAAGGCATAGAACCCCTCGCCCGTATGTGCCCGTGCCATCGCAGCAAGGCGGGCGGCATAGGGTTGGTCCTCCTTCCTCAGTGCCCGGCCCGCCCGCTCCCACCTGCGGGCGATCTCATTGACCCCCTGCCGGACACTCCCGATGCTCCGCCCCATATCAGAACGCCTCCAGTGTTGCCTGACAAAGAGATCGCTTCTGTACCGTTCTCCTCTTCACCGGAACCTCTTCTGCAGCAAGGGTGATGATCTGATTGGCATATCCGGCAAGCACACCAAAGGAGCGATCGGGAACCGGCGTATACAGGATCACAAGTGACCCTGCCGATATCTCCGCAATAGTCTTTCCCACCGCCATCAGCACTCCCCCACCGGCCGACTCAAAGAGTGTCGGGTCATGCTCGATGAAGATGATTGTGTGGCTCGCATCTCTGAGGATGGTGAGGAGCTGGTGGGCAGTGAACGCACGCCGGACATCGAATGTGACTCTCCGGTCTCCGACACGGGTGAGGAGGCGTGACCCGTTCCCTGAGATATACAGAAACAGGTACCGCTTCAGCTCGGGCTGCCGTGCAAAAAGGCCGATAATCTCCTCCTCTGCAGCGATAACCGCAGCAAACATTCCGGTCCTGAGGGTGATATAGGGTGTCAGTCGGATCTCCATACCCTCTTATCTGGATACCCGGGGTATTGATGACCAGACCATGGGGTGTGAAAGTGAAGGGGAATTATTTATCCCTTCCTCTCTAAGCTAGCATGATAACGATGGATGTTGCAGTCTCACGACGTGATGGTGTTCTGGTCTTTGTACTGGATGGAAGGCTTGACGGACATGGCTCCGGTATCCTTGGCGATGCGATAAAGTCATCATTCCACGATGATGACAGAGCTGCTGCTGTTGATATGTCGTCTGTTGAGTACCTCTCAAGCGCCGGCATCCGCACCCTCCTCACCCTGGCAAAAGAGGTGAAACGGCGGGGTGGGGTGAT
>NZ_JAUSCG010000104.1 GCF_030651615.1 Methanocalculus sp. | reverse complement strand
AGGCTGACCCGGCACCCATTTTGCCGCCCTGATCGCGCCCCGTGCAAAGACTGAGCGTTCATATGCGCGTTGAGAAATCTCAATCGTCTCGAAATTAACTGAGAACATGACAGAGTGGTCCCCGACGATATCTCCGCCACGTATGACATGGACGCCGATCTCATTCCCGCGCTCTGTCATTCCAACACGGCCATACTGCTTCTCTCGCGGACCCATCTCCTCTTCAAGGATAGAGATGATGGTTCTCGCTGTTCCGCTCGGTGCATCTTTCTTGTACCTGTGATGTGCCTCGATCACTTCACAGTCATAATCCGGAAGGAGCGCTGCGGCATGTCGGATCAGCTGCCAGAAGATGTTGACACCGACACTGAAGTTTGTTGTTTTGACAATTGGTACAGATCCTTCTGTGGCTTTCTTAATCATCAGCTCATCCTCATCGGAGAATCCTGTCGTTCCAACGACAAGTGCGACACCATTTGATGCCGCAACCTCGATATTCCTCACCGATGCAGATGCAACGGTGAAGTCGATGAGACAATCCGGTTGGACTTCTTTAAGAAATGAATCCATTTTTGCGGATTCCACAACCGGGCAGTCAAGCACCACTCCGGAACGGAGATCTATTCCGCCAACGAATTCCAGTTCAGGATCTTCATCTATCATCTTTATGATGATGGTTCCCATGCGACCCAGGGCCCCGCATACCGCAACCTTAATCATAGTGGCTCATTACCTCCCGGAGTTGTACTGTCTTCTGTTCATCAAGCTCCACAAGCGGTAGTCGGAGTGGCCCGGCTGATCGCCCTCTCAGCTCAACGGCTTTTTTGACAGGGATCGGATTTGTATCGATGAACATCGCCCGGAAGAGTGGTGAGAGTTCATAATGGAGGTGTTGTGCTTTGACAAATGATCCCGACCTGCATGCCTCATAGAGTTCTACCATTCTGGCCGGCTCAAGATTTGCTGCAACCGATATAACTCCGGTACCTCCGAGGGAGAGGATTGGGAGTGTCAGATTGTCGTCTCCGGAGAGGACACAGAAGGGTATATCCCGGTCAAGGTTACGCGTCCCTTCGATGATCTGCGATATCTGCCCGAGGTCTCCGCTTGCCTCCTTGACTCCGACGATATCCGGATTTTTTGCGAGTTCGATGATCAGATCAGCAGGCAGATTCTGACCAGTACGTGAAGGGACGTTGTAGACGATGATCGGAAGCCCACACTCTGCAAGAAGAGTATAATGTTTAATCAGACCGGCGCGGTTTGGTTTGTTGTAATACGGGCTGATAGCAAGTGCCGCATCCGCCCCGATACGCGCTGCGGCTTTTGTGAGTGTCAGCGCCTCTTCTGTATTATTCGACCCTGTTCCTGCGATGACCGGAATTGAACCTCCCACAGCAGAGACCACCTCTTCGATGACCAGTTCATGCTCAGAAAAATTCAATGTTGCAGATTCACCGGTTGAACCGCAGGGGACAATTGCATGAATCCCCTGAGAGAGCAGGTACTCGGTGTTTGAACGAAGTCCTTCGACATCAACAGGCATCGAAGGCACTCGTTTAAAAGGAGTAATGATAGCGGGTATAATTCCCTGAAACATGAAGTAGTGTTATCTACGTCTTCTGGTATTTACTTTTCTTGTTATGTATCCAGCCACACGGTTACGTACATCTTTGCTCTCGATGGTGGTGAGTTTGGATACAGCGGGTTTATTCTCATCGAAATCATTCGAAAAGTATTCCCCATGTTTCTCAAGTAATCCTGTTCCTATGGATTTGATGTAGCTTGGTTTGATTCCCATAATTAATCGTCCTCAGATTTCCATAGTAGTAATGCGTGATGACAACATAATGATTGTGTTTGCGACTGATACCGGATCAGGCCCAAGGATCCGGATCATCGGCTCTTTTCCTACAGCACCCCGATCGAGGATCATATCCGGAACTTCGTCTTTACAGCATGATGCGACACCCCAATCCATTGTCTGAATGCCCGGTGGCTCCTTTTTACGGTCGAACCAGCATATATCAAAACTGAGATCTTCAAGGAGTGCTGCAAGATTATCCGAAAACCTGATGTTTGCAGCTGATCGAATCAGAGGATCAAATCTCATTGCAGTCAGTACGATTCGCGCGATGTGATCGCTTGCGCCGAATGCACACGATCCGACCGGATGAACAGATCCACGCATTGTAACAATTCTGCCTTCAACACCTGCAACGTCTCCAGGGGATCGTGCCGCAGGAAGTGCATAGGTGATGTTGCTTCCGACTTCAGGGATGAGCCGGGGATCCATCTTATTTTTAAGTTCTTCAACAGCAAAACCGAGAGCGTCAAGGATCTGTCTCTTCTCATCATCTCTGGTAACTTCAGTCATCAGCAGGTCGCCTCCATACTGAAGATACACCGGAAATAGCTGCAGTGATGAATGTATCCAGGTCCATCAGAGGTTCAATTGCACGTATTCTCTCACGGTCACAACCAGCAGCAAACCCTTTGTCCTTCATCTTCTTCTTCACAGTCTTTGCGGTCACCTCATCAATAGCTCCGCCTTTGACAAGTGCACAGGCAATGATAAGACCCGATATGCTGTCTGCTGCCTGAAGTGTCAGGTCAAGAGGTGTTGTATGACCTGAAAAGAGATGGTGATTATGTTTCCGGACAGCTTCTGCGATCTCAATTGATACACCCATCTTTAGGAGGATCTGCTCCCCATCCACCCCATGCCTCTCCATATCACCTTCAACAACCTCATAATCAATATCATGCAGAATCCCGATCACCTCCCAGAGATCGGGATCCCCTGACAGGTGCGGTGCAATGGATCGCATGATCGCGCCGGTTGCAATGCAATGTTCGATCAATGTCTCTGATCTGACATACTCGTTGAGAAGAGTAAGAGGATCATCTGGTACCATACCCTATGGGTATACGGGGGGAGAGAAAGATTCTCTGGTTTGAGAGAAAAGGGTTAAGCACTATCTCCTCCAGAGTATCTATATGCAAAAATGGCTCACAGATATTGCCATCGGCATCACAAGCCTTGTCATATTCCTCATTCTCTTAATCGGACTGCCTGCAATCGTTGAACCGGGATATGCATACCTGATCGCTCTTCTCATCTTCATCTTCACGCTCATCGGTGCTGGGTATACCGTGATTGAGAAGGCGATCTAGGGGAGTAATATCCTTTTTGATACAGATCGGTTTTTCCTGTTCCTTTATTACTTTAATTCAAAAAGCAGTCATATGTTATTTTTGTTTCTCTAAATCCCCTTCAGTTGTGGAATTTTTCTTTTCAACAGGCTGAGACTTTTTATATTTTCGTGCCTTCTTCTGCCTGCGATAGTAATTGAGAGGGTGATTGATCAGCTCACAGGCTTTATTTTTTCCGACACAGATTCCATGAGTTCTCATGGTGGCACAGGTTGGTGCAGTATATCCATCATCTCCATGGCTTATGATATGGTCAACCTGGTAGGTGGTCATATCAAGGTTGAAGTCCCCACCCCCTGAGAATAAACTGATAATTCCTGTCGTCTCCATCCCGATAGTATTAAGAAAGGTTGTCAGGGCGAATCTTCCTGAATGGGAGAGGTACTTTCCTTGCAGAGCAGAATTATAGAGTGCCCTGATACAGGGGGGGAATCCTCCCTCATCAACATTGCCATATTCTTCAGTAGTCCGTTCGGAGAGGATGGAGTCAATCTCTGAGATACTATCTGAGAAATTTGAGCAGGCTGAAGCAGGGAGATTCAGGGGCAATTGGTCGAGAAGGAGTGTTCTAATCCGCTCACGCAACAGGAACTCCTCTTCATCCGGATTGAGCTGCACCATCCCCATTGATAGATCACGATTCACCAGTCGGTATCGCTCTTCACGAAGTGTTGATGCGATCTCAATATAGCGGGTGTAGGGTATTGCCCCTCCCGAAAATGGTATGCCCAGCTCCCGGAACAGGTGGGTGCGAACACCCTGATTCTTCTCTAATTGAAGGAAGTAAAGGGCTCTGTCTGCTTCGAATCGTGATAATGGTCCGATACCTGTTCTGTTTTTTGTGCATGAGATCAGAATCCTTGCAAGGGCATAACTGACGATATCCTGTATGGGATCATCTGCATCCGTCATCTGCTGATTCTCTCTTCTCAGCATTGCAGTTCTGATCCTGTTCACGGCGGCAGCCAGGTAGCTCTGATTTTGAGAGTTCCTTGTGATGAACTCAAAGGAGATTCCGCGTTCAGCGATGATCTCCTGGGCTTCTTTTAAAAAAGGGTAATGGGCCAGGTCTTGGAGTTCAAGCCTGACTTTCATCAATCTGCCTCAATGCGGGGTGCAAGGAGATACGTGACGCGCCCCTTCTCCTGGGCGATTGTAAAGATAAACTGAACCGGATGATCAATGCCGAGCCGGATCTCGACTGTATCGGCTCTGCCGATAACCTTGCCCATATCTTTAAGATAATCGAGTGAAAAGAGTGAACGTGCCTCAGCAGATTCAACAAACTCAAGATCATCCTTTCCAAGTTCCAGTTTAATATTGTCGGTATCGCCTTCAGCGATCATAATAAAGATTGATCGTTCCGGATCGACTTTCAGGGCGATCTTATCTGAGACAACCGCTGCTGCTTTAATCGCATTATTCAGGGCATCCCCGGTGATCTTAACTACTGCTGGCAGATTAAGGCTTGGAGGATTTGGATCTTTTCTGATCGTCTTCGTATCAAGGAGTGATATGGAATAACGGTAACTCCTGAAGCTAATCTGGAGTTTTCGTCCCTCCGGATCAAGTTCCAGATCGATCGGATCACTCTTCCCAACCATGCCGAGAATATTCTTCATCTTGGCAATGTCAAGCCCAATCTCCATTTCTGTTGCACTATATGACTGAAATGCATCTGCATCCAGTTCGAGTGATACCATGGCGACATTTGAGGTGTCAACAGCACGTGTACTAATCCCGCTTTCATTGATGTGGAGTCGGCACTCCCCAACAAGAGCTGAAATAACGTCGATTGACTCTCTGAATATGTCTGCATCTATCGTTGCTTTTAACATCACAAACCCCTTATCATCTTAATAAGAACTGAATACGGATAATTAT
>NZ_JAUSCG010000102.1 GCF_030651615.1 Methanocalculus sp. | reverse complement strand
TATCAGCCGGAGACTGAAGAATTGGTTCGAGCACAAGCGGTTCAAGGATCTCATGTTCATAATATGAGGTGTCAAACCTTTTTGTAACAGATCGGAGGAGTTCTTCGACTGTTGCATCTGATCCCGCTTTTATGTACTGGGGCTTGTATGACACCTTAAGTGTCTTCTGTATAGCTCCTGATCCGGCATCAGGCTCTTCTGCACCAGCCAGGAGTTTTGCAAACGTACTCTTTCCGATACCATTTGCACCGACAACTCCAAGTACCTCCCCTTTTCTGATCTCGCCTCCTTCAATCGAGAGCGTGAAGCCGGGGTAACTCTTTCTCATCGAAGGGATCTTCAGAAGTCTCTCACGATCAACCGTCTTCACATGAGATCTCGTCTCAAATACCACCTGATGGTCACGGAATCGAACGTTCTCCTCATGGAGGTATCCTTCAAGATACTGGTTGATACCTACGCGGACGCCTTTTGGCCTCGTGATGATCCCAAAGACTGCGGGTTTTCCATAGGCAATATGAACGGTATCTGCGAGGAGATCGAGGATAGCCAGATCATGCTCGACGATCATGATCGGACGGATTGCGGCAAGCTCACGGATAAGCCGTGCTGTTGCCATTCTCTGATAGATATCGAGGAAAGGTGTGATCTCGTCAAGGAAGTAGAAGTCAGCTTCGCGCGAGAGGCATGCGGTGAAAGCGACTCGCTGAAGTTCTCCTCCTGAGAGGGCATCGATATTCTTTGAGAGGAGACCTGATAACCCCAGCTCCTGAATGTAGTGATCCAGTCGGCCGGTCTCATCGGTCTTTCTCAGGAGATCCTCGACTTTTCCTTTGAAGAACTTCGGTATACCGTCTATATACTGGGGCTTGACGGCAACCTTTACTCCCTTCTCGGCAACTGCCTTGATATAATCAAAGAGCTCGGTCCCGGCATACTGCCTGAGGATCCGGTCCCAGGTATCTGCATCCTCTTCTTCCTCACCGAGATTCGGTCTGAGCTGACCTGAGAGGATAGCGACAGACGTGCTCTTTCCGATACCATTTGCACCGAGGATACCCGATACCTTCCCTTCAACAGGGATTGGAAGACCATAGAGTGCAAACCCGTTCTTTCCATATCTGTGAGTGGGGCAGTCAAGTTCGACCGGCAGGGTAATGATATCGATCGCCCCAAACGGACACTTCTTAATGCAGATCCCACACCCGACACAGAGTTCTTCAGAGATCTCTGCCTTGTCATCATCATTGATGATAACCGTCTCATCGCCTGTCCTGACGCGCGGACAGTAGATGATACATTCTTTCCCACACTTCTTCGAGTGGCAACGATCCCGATGAACGACTGCAAGACGCATGATTATCAGAATATACTTGTGGTCAGGAGAATTGTCCAGGTGATGAACCAGAGGGCAAAAGTCATAAAGCCCTGATAAAACCAGTCTTTCTTGCCAAGCTCAGTGATATCGATACCGATGATCGTAAAGATATGCTTCTGAAAGACGATACCGGCAAGGAGAAGGAGGATTGTCAGAAGGGTATTTGGTTGTACACCTGATGCATCCGGCACCCCTCCAAGTATAAATGAAAGGATACCTGTTACAAGCCCCATAATACAGGCTATAAGTGTCCTTTTCACCCGATTGATATGCTGCTCCTTCTTCTGCATACGTTTCTCTGTTGGGTCGCTACTCATCTTCACACCAGTGGAGTATTTTTTAGTCTTCGCATCTTATGTATCTTGGTATTATCATGGCGACTACAAAGGGGATGAGCGGACTTGATCTTGCCGCATTAACAGCGGAGCTGAAGAGTCTTCTTCCTCTCTGGATTGGAAAAATATATCAGTATAATAATACAACTTTTGGTTTCCGTCTCAATGGCGAAGATAAGGCGCGCCACCTATTCTTTATTGAGATCGGCAGGCGTGCCCATCGTGTTTTGGAACTCCCTCCGGCTCCTAAAAATCCATCAGGGTACTCGATGTATCTCCGGAAATTCCTTGATGGAGGAAAAGTCCTCTCTATCTCCCAGAAAGGCATTGAACGGGTGATCATCCTTGAGATCGGGAAAGGGAGTGGTACTCTTAATCTGGCAATCGAACTCTTCGACGAAGGGAATCTTATCCTTACGGACGGCGGGTTCGGGATACAGAACGCCCTCAAGAAACGGCATTTCAGGGAACGCGAGATCGTATCGGGAGAGGTCTATGATATGGGAGGAGTGGATCTTAGCACCCTCTCCCCGGAAGCCTTCTCAGGGATTCTCAGATCCTCAAACCGAGATCTCGTCAGATCAATAGCAGTTGATCTGATGTTTGGCGGAGCGATGGCAGAGGAGCTCTGCATCCGTGCCGGTGTTGAGAAGGAGTTTCCAACACAGTATCTCGACGATCGGATCATATCACAACTCTATACCGCATACGAGAGTATCATTGCGGATGCCAGGTCACAGAATGAACCGGTGATCGATGCAAAGGGGTGCTGGCCATTTCCACTCACCGGATCGACTCCAAAATCAACACACACGACTTTCTCTGAAGCGCTTGCCAGTTACTATCCGCTTCCCACCTTTCATGAGGAGAAGAAAGGAAAGAAGGAGGTCTTCTCACGGGAAGAGCGTATCCGCCGTCAGCAGGAGGCGGCAATCAAGACTTTTGAGGCAAAGATTGCTGATTCCGAGCGTGCAGCTGAGCTGATCTATGAACGGTACACTGACATCCGGCAGTTGATCACAACCCTTGATGCCGCTTCTCAGAAGATGTCATGGCAGGAGATTACAAAGGTCTTAAAAGGTGCAGACCACCCTACAGCAGCGATGATCCTCTCTGTAAACCCTGCTGATGCATCGGTTGTCGTCGATATCGGCATGAAGGTGACGATCTCTATTCAAAAGAATGTCGAGGGGAACGTCGGCGTCTATTATGATCTGATGAAGAAGTTCCGATCAAAGCGGGAGGGTGCCATCCGTGCAATGAACCGCCCCACACCTAAGCAGAAAGAGCGGACAACCGTTAGAAAGAGGCCAAAACCGAAGTGGTTCCACAGATTCCGCTGGTTTGATACGAGTGACGGTGTCCTCGTCATCGGAGGAAGAGATGCAAACCAGAACGAGGAGCTTGTCAAAAAGTACATGGAAGGGGGAGACACCTTCGTCCATGCCGATGTCCATGGAGGGAGTGTCGTCATCGTGAAGGGAACGACTGAACGGATGGATGAGGTGGTGCAGTTTGCAGCATCATACTCAAATCTCTGGAAGAGCGGATACGCGGCAGGTGATGTCTATTCTGCGAGGCCTGACCAGGTGAGCAAGACTCCGGAATCCGGGGAGTTTGTTGCAAAAGGTGCATTTGTGATCAGGGGGGAGAGAGAATATTTCAGACATGTTCCCCTTGGTGTTGCGATTGGGGCAGTTACCGAGCCGACACTCGCTGTCATCGGAGGACCGGTTTCTGCGATCTCAAAGAGGGCGAAACACATGATCCGGCTCACTCCGGGTACATTTGAGCCGAACGATATTGCCCGAAAGGCGGTCAGAAGCCTCCGTGACAGGTTCTCTTCAAACGATGCAAAAGTCCTTAAAAGCGTCTTATCGACCGAATCTGTCGCCGCTTTTATACCTGCAGGGGGATCAGACATCGTCGAGGAGTCATGAAAGCAACCTTCTGCGATCTGAAGCGAAATACCGGTGAGATCAAACTCCTTCCGGAATCAATTGATGACCTCTGGCACCTTTCTCATATGATTGAGCCGATGGATCTCGTTTATGCAACGACGCTCCGGTCTGTCGAAGCAGCCTCAGATAAGATCCGGCCGGATAAACTGGAGAAGCGGCCGGTACGGCTTGGGATAGATGTTGACAGGGTTGAATTTGTACCTGAATCACGGAGGCTCCGCGTATCCGGAATTATTCGTGACGGACCAGACACCGGTCTTCATCACAGCCTGAACCTTGAGACCGGATATGAGATCTCGGTCATCCGGAGATGGAGAAGGACAGATCTTGACCGGATCGAGAGAGCAGTGAAGGCATCGCTCTATGATGCGATACATATCATCGCATTAGAGGAGGGGGAGGCGGAGATCTGTCGGGTTCGTCAGTATGGGCCTGAGAGGATCACTACCATGACCGGTGGTAGTGGAAAGACGCGGGGGGAGAACTCCCGCCATGCACTCTTTGAGTCACTTCTCACATTTCTTACTCAGGTTACAGGTCCAATCGTCATCGCGGGACCCGGTTTCATCAAAGAGGAGTTTGCATACTATCTCAAAAACAACAATATCGACCTTTTTAAACGCGTTCTCGTTGTTGATACACAGAGGAGCGGGTATGGTGCAATCCAGCAGGCGATAGGGGATGGTGTGCTTGAACGGGTGGCAGAGGATCTTCAGCTCTCTTTTGAAGTTAAAGCGGCTGATGAAATCTTCAAGCGGATCGGACGGGATGATCCTGTTGCCTATGGAGCCGATGAGGTGGGACGCGCCATCTCCTTTGGTGCTGCCGAGGAGCTGATCGTTGCAGATAGTGCCCTTAGAAATCCTCAGATCTCAGCATTAATGGAGGAAGCCGAATCAATGAATACAAAGGTTCTCGTCCTCTCGACAGAATTTGAACCTGGAAAAAGAATAGAGGGGCTCGGCGGTATCGCCGCCCTCCTCAGATATAAAATAGGGTGAAACCGCGTTTCAGGCTTCCTGTGGCTTCTCTGGTCGCTTGAATGTCTCCATGAAGACGATCTTTTGGATGGACTCACGGATTGTGAATAATTCCTGAATGATTGTTCCGCGCCAGAGGAACCACCGCTGGTCATAGTTGATGCCGGGTGGGAGATGGAGCGTTACAGACTCATCTGTGAGTTCGAGCTCCATATCGCGACCTGAGAAGAGGCGGATCAATCCTGTCATCTTCTCTTCGTCATCTTCGACGATCTCTTCTACAGTGAAGGTATACTCAAGCGTCTTGCCTGCGAGCGGGTGATTGAAGTCCACAAGCGCCCGCTGACCGATGATATCGACGACAACACCTTCTTTCTTCTCAATGGTGATCCTCATCCCGACTGTCGGCTTCTTCTCAAATGCCTTCAGTGGGTATACCTTCACCTGTTCCTTGTCATGGGGTCCAAAACCCTTCTCAGGGAGGACGGTAACGGTCTGTTCAGCGCCGATCTCTGCCCCTACAAGAGCCTCGTCGAGGCCGGGTATGACGTGGGTGCTGCCGACACGGATGACCATCGGGCCATACCGGGCAGATTCATTGAACATACCTGATTCTTTTGCGATCTCTTCGCTTGTTGTGTCAAAAGCGATGCCTTCGATGGATCCTGTATAGGAGAGCCGAATAAAAACTCCATTCTCGATTGCCATAACGATACCTTGTCTTAATAACTCGTCCTGAATAATACTTAAAGAAGTGGTTTCCAATGCTTGAGATCGAGATAAAAGTTAAAGTTGCAGATCTACGACCAATCCGGGATCGTATCCTCGCAAAAGGTGCATCTCTCCTTTGTGAAGGTACTGAATATGATGCGTACTATAACAGCCCGATGAGAGATTTTTCTAAAACTGATGAGGCTCTCCGCCTCAGAAGGGCAGATGATTGCGCCCTCCTTACGTATAAGGGAGCGAAGATCGGCTCAGGTTCATATAAAGCGCGTGAGGAGTTGAATATTCGGGTCGAATCCATAGAGACGATGGATGCGATCCTTGAGAAGATTGGTTTTAAAAAGACTGCAGCAGTTCAAAAGTTTCGTGAATCATACCGTGTTGGAAGGGCGACAGTAACCCTTGATCAGGTGGAAGGGCTTGGTACGTTTGCCGAGATCGAAGCAGCTGGTGAACTCTCACAGCAGGAGGCGGAGAGAGAGATCGAGAGGATAGCAGAAGAGTATGGAATTGAGGGAGAGAGGCTCACCCTCAGTTATCTTGAACTTCTTCTTCTGAAACAGAGATGAGATCAATCCTTATCTCACCACTCTCATCTCCGATACGAATGAGTGCCCCGTATCCCTCAGAAGCCGGGCCGGGATTGACAACCCATGTATCCCCCTCCTTCAGAATCCCTCTCTGTTCATGAATATGCGCACAACAGACGATATCAAAGGCTTTCAGGTGCTTTCTGATGCTTGTTGATCCGACATGAACATCCGGTGCCACTTCGTCGAGGAGGCCAAATGGTGGTGAATGTGAGATTAGTATGTTCGTCTGGTTCCTCTCCATCTTCTGGATCATATCATCCATGATCTTTTCGATCTCCTCTTCCGAACACTCAAATGCGGTATTGAAAGGAGTCGGGTTTGATCCTCCTATACCTGAGATGGTCGTCTTTCCAAAGGTGATCGATGAACCATGCAGGCACACCGCCCCTGAATTGTCAAGGCAGGAGAGGGATTCACGGGGATCACAGTTACCGGGAACCGCCAGTACCGGAAGGTCAAGTCTCTCAATAAATGCTGAGATATCTTCTACAGGTCCAAATTGGGTGATATCTCCGGCTATAAAGAGGCAGTCCGGATCAGTTGTGGCGAGGAGTGCATCGATATGGTCGTACGTGCCGTGGAGATCGGCTAAGAGCAATGCATTCATCATATCACTTCATTATCTCCTGATAGATTCAAAAACCTTCGTCTTGGTTCTATCCAGTATCCGGTGAGTCGGCCGGAGAGGGCAAGCGATCCAAAGAGCCTTTCGATATCCTGCGGGAGGGGTGTTGGTTCTGCCTTGGCAAGAGGGGTGCCAGGAAGAGGCATAAAATAATGGACATGCACCTTCCCATACCGGATGATCGATCGAACAAGATCCATCGTCATCTCAAGGTCTTCTCCTGTCTCTCCGGGGAATCCGACGATGATGTCGACGATCGGGGTAAATCCATGGGATCTACAGAGATCCAGTGCATTGAGTGCATCTCCTCTCGTATGACCGCGATTAATCCTGGAAAGGATCGTATCACTCCCGGATTGCGCACCGAAATGGATCTTCCTGCCTGCGGTATAGCAACGGATTAGTTCAAGCGCCTCATCCGATATCCATTCTGGTCGGACCTCAGATGGGAAGGTGCCAAACCAGATCCGATTCTCTGCAAGGCGCTGAAATAATCTCTCGACACGATCAAGTCTTGGAGTTCTTCCGTCTGATCCATAGGCAAGAGCATTTGGAGTGACAAAACGTGCGTCAGAGACACGTGCTGCTGATGCTGCAATTGCATCAATGCTCCGGTGTCGCATCCGATGTCCAAAGATCCGTGGTGTCTGGCAGTATGCACAGGCATGCGGGCATCCGCGTGAGATCTCAAGAAATCCCTTTATTTCAAGGAAGCAGGGGTACGCGTCAAGGAGAACGGTATGATCAGGTTGTGTGATCCCGTCCTTTGTTGCAACACCCGGAACCGGCGCAGTTGATCCTGTCATAATCGCGTCAAGAAGCCTTGGGAGAGTCTTCTCTCCTTCCCCGATGATTACATAGTCGGCATACTCTGCAACCTCAAGAGGGGAGGCAGAGGCGTGTGGTCCGCCTACGATAGTAATCCCTTCTGCATCTCTGATCTCGGATCGATAGTGAGGTTCATTGATGCTGTTTACACTATAACAGGTGACCTCGCCTTTCGGATGGTCCGAAGAGATGAGTGTATATCCTGCCTGTCTGCATGCGGCATACAGAACCGCATAACTATTCCGCGCCGCTTTGATATCCCGCCAGACAACCTTCATTTATCGATCTACCGGCTCTTCACAGATGAGTTCTCCGGCATCACCATCGATGGTCACATATGTGCCATCCTTCAGAGAGGAGAAACCCTCTTCCAGCCTGTCGATCATTGGAATCCCTGAGATGATCGCCCCGACGGCAATGATCGCTTCCGCTTCGGTGTTAATAAGGGCAGCAGGAGCAAAACCATTCTTTTTGAGCGCATATATGACATACGATCCGACTGTTGAGCCTTTTCCATAGGGGAATGCAAGGACCATATCTCTGATACAGATCCCTTCAAGTGGGTGACCTTTTTCTATGACTATACCATTATTCGGATCGACACCTGAGAGGAATGATATCGGTGCTTCCGATATGATCAATTCTCCGCTAGCCTTTCCTTTGGCGATGGATCTTCCTTTGATTATCACAATACTACCTAATAAGTGGTGAGAGGATATAGTATATTATAGACATGGACGAAACCCTCATCAAAAACGCCGGAAGTGATTCAACAATCCAGTCCCAGCAGCTCAAAGAGCTTTATGAATCGATGATCGAGCTCCGCGAGTTGGTTGAGGCCCAACAGAGAGATGTGGTGAAACTCCGGGAGGAGAATGCCCAGTTAAAACGGGAGAATGCTCAGTTAAAACGTCTCCCGCTCTTTGTTGCGGTCGTCATCGAGAAGATGGCACATGGTGAGGTATACCTTCGTCAGCAGGGGAATAATCAGGAATATATCACCCATGCAGGTGATGATATCTATCCTCTTCTGAAGACCGGATCAAAGGTGGCCGTCAACAATGCGCTCTCTATCGTTAAAGTCGTTGGAACAACATTTGACTCGCGTGTCCGGGTGATGGAGCTGGATACCTCCCCCTCACAGACCTTCGATCAGATAGGCGGTCTGACAAACGAGATCGAGGAGGTCAGAGAAGCTGTTGAGTACCCGCTCACCCGTCCTGAGGTATTCAGACGCCTTGGTGTTGAGCCGCCAAAGGGGATCCTCCTCTATGGCCCTCCCGGAACCGGTAAAACCCTTATCGCGAAAGCTATAGCACATAATGCAAACGCCACATTCATCAGGATGTCAGGAAGTGAGCTTGTACATAAGTTCATTGGAGAGGGTGCCCAGCTTGTTCGTGAACTCTTCCAGTTAGCACGAGAGAAGGCACCTTCAATCGTCTTCATCGACGAGATCGATGCTGTCGGAAGTACCAGAACCCATGATGGCACCTCTGGTTCAGCCGAGGTCCAGCGAACTCTCATGCAGCTTCTTGCCGAGATGGACGGATTTGACAACCGTGGTGAGATCAGGATCATGGCAGCAACAAACCGCCCTGATATGCTTGACCCTGCCCTCCTCCGACCAGGCAGGTTTGACCGCATGATCGAGATCCCCTATCCTGATGTCAAGTCACGTTTAGAGATCCTGAAGATCCATGCAAAAAACCTCGCCCTCTCCACTGTTGATCTGAATGAGATTGCAACAGGAACAGACGGAGCGACTGGAGCAGAGCTTGAGGCAATCTGCCGAGAGGCCGGGATGATAGCAGTTCGTGAGAGTGCCGATTCAGTTGATCAGAACCACTTTACAACCGCTCTTCGAAAAGTCCGGCATGAAAAACCTGAGCCGGATAGCCGGATGTATCTGTAAGACTTTATCTACGGTTATGATGGTCATATTTATTCCAAAACCCGGAATTGACCTCTACCGTACTTTTTTACAGTCTGAGACCAGCAGATTAATCCTCCGCTTTTATGCTCCTCATCGCCGGGCAGGTGGAGGCGTTGAGGTTCCGGTAGCAACTCTTGGTTCCGGTCTCTCTCTGACATCTGAGCTTCGCTGGTATATCCGGAGGTATACGACAGATCTCCTCTTTCAGACACGAGACGGCATACTGATCTCTCATAAACTGGCTCATGAGATTTATGATCGGCATCTCCCCTATCCCGGAGAAGATTGGTGCTATCACTATACATGCGCCGTTGGTTTTGATGATGCAATCAATAACCGATCAGTACTCTGCTTGGAAGAAGAAGGAGATACGAAAGGAATTATATCAGGCGAACATTGTTCCGATGCCTGATGATGAAGCAACCCTGTTTCTTTCAAAGTCAGAGAAGACCTTCTGTTTTGCTTTTAAAAAGTCACTCTGAGTTACTGCTGATCGCTCTTCGCGTATGGCAAACATCCCCGCCTCCATGCAGATGGCAGAGAGATCAGCACCATTCTTCCCGGTGGTGACAGATGCAATTTCAAGGAGGTTGACATCATCTGCAAGGGTGATTCTTTTTGTGTGGATCTTCAGAATCGACAACCTCCCTTCGATATCAGGGAGCGGAATCTCAATGATCCGATCAAATCTGCCTGGTCGGAGGAGTGCCATGTCAAGGATATCTATCCTGTTTGTGGCGCCGATGATCTTCACATCCCCACGGCGTTCAAACCCATCCATTCCTGCAAGGAGTTGCATTAAGGTTCTATGGACCTCACGGTCTCCGGATGAGGTTTCCTGACCTCTGGAAGCCCCAATTGCGTCAATCTCATCGATGAAAATGATTGATGGGGCATTCTTCTTCGCACTTTCAAAAAGCTCGCGGACGAGGCGCGCCCCTTCCCCGATATACTTCTGAACAAGCTCTGACCCAACGACTCTGAGAAATGTTGCCTCTGTCTCATGAGCAACTGCGCGTGCGAGAAGTGTCTTTCCGGTTCCTGGCGGTCCGTGAAGGAGTATCCCTTTTGGTGGGAAGATACCTACCTTTTCGAAGAGATGAGGTTTTTTCAGTGGAAGTTCAATCGATTCCCGCAGTTCTATGATCTGTTGGGAGAGTCCCCCGATATCCTTATACGTCTCAGTCGGGCGGGTTTCCATTTCCATGCCGTATACCTGTGCGTCGTAACTCGATGGAAGAACCTCGACTATCGCAAGGGTCTGTTGGTTCATTGTGCATCGGACCCCCGGTTTCAGTTCGTCGACATTGATGAATTGGGAGGTTCGTACAAGGAACTTCGGACCAGCGCTGCTCCTGACGACGACTCGGCTGCTGTCAATTACATCGATTATGGTTCCTACGATGAGCGGTGGACTTCGCATCTGTTCGATCTCGGATCGAAGCTTTCTCACTTCACGCTCATAGCGAACTTTCTGGGTCTCAAGGTACTGTTTATCGGTCTTTGACTGGCGAAGTTCTTCTCGCAACTCCTGGTTTCGGCTTTCAAGCTCTGATAGCCGTTCAAGTATCACCCTATATGTATCCTCCGATGCCTGGGGATTCTCAGGTGTGCGAGATTTGTCTGCCATAACTCTTCAAATACATATATAGGAAAAAAAGTTATAAAGTTGTTTGGGATAATTATGCAATCTGAACAATGCGAAGCTTGTGGACAGCTCATCAAAGGGCTATCAAAGACCGTACGAATTGAGGGATCAACACCGATGAAGGTGTGCGACCGGTGCGCACGACTTGGTACGGAGGTTGTGGTCCAGTCCGGGCCGAGAACAGTTTCTGGACGGACGGGATCCGGAGTCCGTACGGCCGCGCCACCAGTCCGAAGAAAGCGCGATGTCTTCGATTTCATAGGAGATGATATCGTTGAAGACTATGCTGACAGGATTCGTGAGGCGCGTCTTGCAAAAGGGATGACAATGAAGGATCTTGCCCTTGAATTGAAAGAGAAGGAACATCTCATAAGAAAGATCGAGAACGGCGACCTGATCCCGGAAGACTCTGTCAGAAAGAAGATTGAAGCTGCACTTGAAATAAGTCTGGTCGAATCTGATGGCAATCAGGATGATCTGACGAAGGCAGGAAAGACAGAGACAACACTTGGAGATGTCATCCTGGTGAAGAGGAAGTGATCATGTCCTCTCCTTTCATTCTCATCAACTTCAAGACATACAGGGAAGGAGTCGGGTATGGTGCTGATCGGATTGCCAGGGCTGCACAGTCGGTTATGGAAGATACCGGTATTACCATCGGTATAGCTCCCACCTATACCGAGCTTCGAAAGATGGCAAAACACTATACGATACCTGTCTTTGCCC
This sequence comes from Methanocalculus sp., assembly GCF_030651615.1. GTDB lineage: Archaea > Halobacteriota > Methanomicrobia > Methanomicrobiales > Methanocorpusculaceae > Methanocalculus. Next base: position 8,081 of record NZ_JAUSCG010000102.1, on the reverse strand, counting down.
AGCATATTGATGGCATCGGAGCAGGGGCACATACCGGCCATATACCTGCATTTATGATGAAGATGGAGGGAGTTGCCGGAACTCTCATTAATCACTCTGAAAGGCGCCTGACACTCGCTGAGATTGAAGCGTCTCTTCGTGCCGCAAGGACAGAAGATCTGCTCTCTGTTATCTGCACAAACAATGTCGCAACCACTGCTGCCGGGGCGGCACTTGGACCAGATTATGTTGCTATCGAGCCGCCTGAACTGATCGGATCAGGTATCTCTGTTGCAAAAGCCGATCCGGAGATCATCGCCGGATCGGTGAAGGCAGCCCTGCACCTGAATGGTTCGGTAAAAGTGCTTGCGGGTGCCGGTATCCAGTCTGGTGAATGCGTCAAAATCGCAGTTGATCTCGGGTGTGCCGGGGTGTTGCTGGCATCAAGTGTTGTGAAGGCAGAAGATCCGGAGGCTGTGCTCCGGGATCTGGTATCAAAGCTATAGATTACCCGATGATGAGGGAAATGAGGTCATGCTTTGTTATGACCCCTTCGACCCGCCCTTCTTTCATGACCAGAACGGCATGGTGCTGTTCGAGAATCCCCACCACCGTCTCGATCTCGATCTCCGGGGGAACCGTTGGGAAACTCGCTTCCATGTAATCCCTGACTTTTGGGTGATACCCCTTTTGATTGCGTTGTTCTCCGATAGCCGAGAGAATAGCCGCTTCTGAGATACAACCCACCGGCACCCCTTCTTTGAGTACGGGGAGCTGGGAGAATGCCATTTTGTCCATCTTCTCCACAGCTGAAAGGATCGAATCATCAGGTGAAACACTCTCAACAGGAGCATGCATCAGGTTCGCTGCAATGATGACTGGAAGTTCTGCTGTCGTAAGAACATCGATTATAAGTCGCAATGTACTGACACGAGGGTCAACTGATCCCCGTTCAATCCGGGCAATCATTGACTGGCTGATACCGGCTCTTTTGGCAAGTTCGGCCTGCGTCATTCCAATTCGTCTCCGAGCAGATCGGATCTCTTCCGGGGCAGGAATGTGCATATTATTACTATTGGTTATATATGAAAAAAGGCTACCATTCCAATTGATGAGTGGGAGGAGTAAGCCCCCTTCTGTTCGTAGCGGCATTCAGCTAAGCGCCGTACCCGGGCGGGATCTGGGCGTCCCATCTGCCCTGTTTGGCTTGCACCCGCAGGGATTCACCGTTCCATCGATCCCTGCCGATACGCTCAACGAGTTCCTGTTAACCAGTACTTGCACCACCATTGTCTGATGGTGCTCAATCGTTTCATTGCTGGCGGCAGGACGTGTCGTTTCTGTGCCATTGCCATGACTCTCGCCATCCCCACTTGCATGGGGCTGCGCGCCCAAAAGGTGGGGGGACTTTCCTCAGCAACCATACATGGTCACCGTCAGCCGCTCTCTCTCTCTCATCACTGTACTTTTCAGCCGAAGACCGTATGTACAGTAATAAGCATATGATGTATATCTTCTTTAAACCTCGTACATTTGGAGATACCATCTTCTTCTCCTGTGATAGATATAGTACACATGAGGCTTCTTTCTCAGGAAGATGGCAAACAGGGGCTTACCCTTGCCAGAGATGTCATCAGAGCGGTGGTGCAGAATGATCAGATCCAACCCCCCTCTCTTCCACCAGTCTTTTCAGAGAAACGAGGTGTCTTTGTCACCCTGAAACGGGATGGTGAACTCAGGGGGTGTATCGGTCTTCCTCTTCCGGTGATGTCGTTAAAAGATGCGATCATAGAAGCGGCAACTTCAGCAGCGCTTCATGACCCGAGATTTCTTCCGGTCAGACCTCCTGAGCTCCCTTCCATCGATATGGAAATGACAGTCCTTTCCATCCCCGAAGAGATCAAGGGATCTCCTGAAGAGAGGCATAAGCATCTGATCGTCGGCCGCCATGGCCTTATCATCAGAGGGAGAGGGAGATCAGGTCTCCTCCTCCCACAGGTTGCATTCGAGTGCCAATGGAATCCCATTGAGTTCCTCGATCAGACATGCAGAAAAGCCGGTCTCCCGCCGGGATGCTGGCGGGATGAAACTATTTCCGTCCTCATATTTGAGGGCCAGATCTTCTCCGAATAACTATGTCAATACAGTTTGAAGTGATGCACAAAGATATCGCCGGAAGGGTTGGAAGACTTACCGTCGGTGATAAACGGATCCGAACACCAGCTCTCCTTCCGGTTGTTAACCCGCATATCCAGATCGTTGCTCCAGGAGAGATGGCAGCAATGGGGATCGAAGGGCTGATCACGAATGCCTATATCTTCTCAAAGAGTGCCGATTTCCGTGATGCGGCACTCTCACAGGGTCTGCATAAGGTGCTTGGTTTTGACGGTCTGATCATGACCGACTCAGGATCGTTTCAACTCTCGATCTATGGATCGGTTGATACCACAAATGAGACGACACTCTCGTTTCAACGGGATATCGGCAGTGATATCTGGGTCCCCCTCGATCTGCCGACCCATCCTGATGCCCCCCGTGAAGTTGTTGAATCCGAACTTGAGATCACGATGAACCGCCTTCGTGAAGCGAAAGAGATCTTTGGAGACGAAGCACCGATCGCGGGGCCGGTCCAGGGTGGTCTCCACCCTGATCTGAGGGAGCGGGCAGGTCGTGAAATAAGCGATCTAGGCTTCTCTTTCTGCCCAATCGGTGCGGTGGTTCCGCTCCTTGAGAACTATCGGTATAAGGAGCTTGTCGGCTCGGTCCTCTCGGCAAAGCGGGGATTATCATCATCTGCCTGTGTTCACCTCTTCGGTGCCGGTCACCCCTCAATGTTTGCACTTGCAGTTGCGATGGGGTGTGATATCTTTGACTCTGCTGCCTATGCGCTCTATGCACGGGAAGGCCGCTATATCACAACTGCCGGCACCCTGAAGCTGGCTGAGCTCTCGGAACTCCCCTGTTCATGTGCAGTCTGCCGCTCACATACCGCTGAAGAGCTGAAGGGATCTCCTGATAAGGAGCGGCTTCTTGCCCTGCACAATCTTGCGGTAACACAGGGGGAGATCGCTCGAATACGGCTGTCGATTCAGGAAGGTACACTCTGGGAACTTGTTGATGAACGGTGCCGCGCCCATCCGCGTCTCCTTGACGGGTACCGCGAGCTTCTTAAGAATGCTCCGGCACTTGAGCCCTTTGATCGCGCAACAAAACGGAGGTTCTTCTACAGAGGAGATGAATCCTGCAAGCGGACCGAGGTTATCCGTTTCCGTAAGATGATTCAGAGGATACATCTGACAGATCGTACTCTCATCCTCTGCGGAGGGCCACAACCCGGCGAGTTTGATGATATTCTTGAACTTCGTCCTCCATTTGGTGCAGTGCCAGTTGAGCTCTCTGAGACCGCCCCAATGGGGCAGACCGAGGTGCCCGCATGGGATGATACGATGCTCAACTCCGCATTTGACGGAGTTGATGCACTTCTTATGGCAAACCCGGATACCGAGATCACCTTCTCGGCATCACCGGAGTTTGTAGAGAAGATACGTGCACGGTTCCCCTCTGCTCAGGTGATCGTATGACACAGTTTGAGGTCCGCCGTCGTGACGGTCTTGCACGAAACGCGATATATACTATGGGTGAGATGATCATCGAGACACCTGCTGTCATCGATCCTTTGTCTGTATTCCCGGATCTGGCATCACGGCCTCTTTCGAATATACCGCTCCAGGCAGACGAAGAATTTGTAAGGAGATATTCTGAACCGGAAAACGATCAGCCGATACCGGTTCATCCGGCGGTGATCGAAGGGGCCTCCTCAGGTGACGCGGTAATTCTATCCAACTGGCATACCGCCCTCACTAATCCCCGGGTCTATGCAGACTGGGTGGAGCAGTTCATCAGCTCACTCCCACCGGATGCTGCACGGTATGCTCCCGCTTCTGCTCTGCCCTCAAATGTTGCGATGCTCATCGCTACCGGATTTGACTTATTCGACACGATCGCAGTTGACCTTAAATCCGCTCAGGGGCTCTTCTGCACTCCGGAAGGGATCTACCCCGGTTCATGGATGAGTGAAGGTATCTGTTCCTGTCCAGGCTGTCTTGAGGGAGACCTCAGAGAGCATAACCGGCAGGCACTCCTCCATGAGATCCGGCTTGTTACCGCACTGTTGAAACGAGGGGAACTACGGGAGCTGATCGAGTCAAGGTGCAGATCTGACGCATCCCTCGTCTCCATCCTCCGACACCTCGATTCGAAGAAGGCATTTATGGATCTTTCCGCTCCTATCGCCCGGACAGTCACCTTCAAAGCATATACGGCTGAGTCTATGAACAGAGTCGAGATTGAGAGGTTTGAAGACCGGGTCATTCACCGCTTCTCCCAGGATAAATGGGACGTCTGTGTCCTCCTCCCCTGTTCTGCAAGGAAACCGTACTCCTTCTCTCAAAGTCATAAAAAGTTCATGGACGCGGTTCTTGGTAGAGCACATGAGGTGATCGTCACCTCTCCGCTTGGCGTAGTACCTCGTGAGCTGGAACTGATCTATCCGGCTGCACACTATGATGTCCCGGTCACCGGCCACTGGGATTGTGAGGAGAAGGAGATCCTGTCACGGTATCTCACCTCCTATCTGAATACCCACCCATACCGGCGTGTTATTGCTCATCTTGAAGGTGGTGCTCTCGATGTCGCAAGAACCGCTGCAAAGAATGCAGGTATTGAGCTTGAAGAGACATGTACAGATGGCAGGCCAACCTCACGTGAGTCTCTGAATCAATTAGATGATGCACTTGCAGGTGAGCGGAAGCGATCTCCTGATATCGTCGGCGGAACGCTTCGGTGGCAGTTTGGAGTGCAGGTAAATACCAAAGGTATGATCATCAAAGGCCGACCACCTGAGCGGAAGGTTCTCTTAGGGCGTCAGCAGCTCTTTTCAATCGATCCCGGTACAGGTCTCCTCAGACCGACGCTTGAGGGATGGGCACTCATCCCTGACAGGTATCGTGTCGGAATTGAGGGTTTTGTTCCTCAGGGTGATATCCTTGCACCGGGTGTTTTCAGCGCGGATCCTGAGATCCGTGAGGGTGACGAGGTCTTCGTTATTGGAGACGGGGTGCGAGCGACCGGGAGAGCAATGATGTCAGCAGATGAGATGATCCGGTCTTCGCGCGGTGTTGCTGTAAAGGTGCGTAAGATAAAAAGATCGTAACGATAACATATAAGAGATTATTTAGATCCCTCCGGAGTGGTTGTAGTGTATCGGGTAACATCAGCACGATCGTTAGCAGAAAACGTCTTTGAAACGTGGATTGAAGCACCTCATGTCAGTAAGAATGCAGAGGCCGGGCAGTTTCTTGTCCTGAGAATCGGTGAAGACGGAGAGCGGATCCCTCTTACCATTTCCGGAGTTCGCGGGGATCTCGTCCGCGTTATCTTCATGGCGGTTGGAACGACGACAAAGAAACTCGCAGGTTTAAAAACCGGAGACACTATCCTCGATGTCGTGGGGCCCCTTGGGAAGCCGAGTGAAACTCACCATTTTGGGAGTTGTGTCCTCGTTGGCGGCGGTGTTGGCATCGCATGCCTTCCGATCATTGCTAAGGCACTGAAGGCGTCAGGCAATACCGTGATTGGGATCATCGGAGCACGGAATAAGGATCTTCTGATCCTTGAAGACGAGATGCGAGAGGTCTGTGATGAACTTATTGTCACAACAGATGACGGTTCATATGGGATCAAAGGCTTTGCTGCAGGTCCCTTAAAGGAGATCTGCGAGACCCGTCCCCCAAATGCAGTCTGGGTGATTGGGCCTGCTATCATGATGAAAGTGACCTCAGGTGCCACAAAGCCGTTTGGTATTAAGACATTTGTATCGCTGAATCCCATTATGGTCGACGGTACCGGGATGTGCGGATCATGCCGCGTTGTTGTGAATGGGGAGACACGATTTGCCTGTGTGGACGGCCCTGAATTCGATGCTCATCTGGTTGATTTTGACCTTCTTATGAGCAGGCAGCGGTTTTATCATCCAGAGGAGAAAGAATCAGTTGAACATCACCATCATGCTGGCGGATGCGGGTGCGGAGGGAGGCACTGATGTCAGATCGTCCTGCTGAAACACGGATTTTGGACTTTTCTGAGGTTGACTCCGGCATCACCGCTGAGGAGGCTGTCGCAGAAGCGACGCGGTGCCTTCAGTGCAAGAAACCGGCTTGTAGCTCCGGGTGTCCTGTTGGAATTGATATCAAAGGATTTATCCGGTGCATCGAAGGAGAAGACTTCCGATCTGCTATTGCCATCATCAAGGAGAGTAATATGCTTCCTGCAATTTGCGGGCGTGTCTGCCCTCAGGAAGTGCAGTGTGAAGGTGAATGTATCCTTGGTGTCAAAGATAAACCGATTGCTATAGGTGCACTTGAGCGATTCCTTGCAGACTGGGAGCGGGAGAACGGGATTGTTGTGCCTGCTGTTGCAGCGAAGAGATCTGAAAAGATTGCTATCGTCGGATCAGGTCCGGCAGGTCTCACCGCAGCAGCAGAACTTGCGAGAAATGGTTTTTCAGTGACACTATTTGAGGCACTGCATGACGCTGGTGGTGTCCTCATCTATGGTATCCCTGAGTTCCGTCTCCCAAAAGAGATCGTCAGATCTGAGATCGAAGAGGTGAAACGGCTTGGTGTCGAGATCAAAACGAACCATCTCGTCGGCCGGAGTCTTCCGGTCGATGAACTCCTTTCGTATGATGCAATAATCCTTGCAACCGGTGCTGGTCTTCCGGCATTTATGGGGATTTCCGGTGAGCATCAGATAGGTGTCTATTCAGCAAATGAGTTTCTGACACGGGTGAACCTGATGCATGCAGAAGCGTTTCCGCAGTATGATACTCCGGTGAAGATAGGGGGAAACGTTGTTGTTATCGGCGGTGGAAACGTCGCAATGGATGCAGCGCGTGTTGCCCGTCGGATGGGTGCGGAGGTAACCCTCGTCTACCGTCGGAGAAGGGAGGATATGCCTGCCCGGAGAATTGAAGTTCACCATGCTGAGGAGGAGGGTATCAGATTCCTCACCTGTACAAATCCAACCAAAATCCTTGGAGAAGGTACCGTCACCGGCGTTTGTGTCGTTTCGATGAATATGTGCGAACTCGATGATTCGGGGCGGCCCGCTGCAACACCGATCCCGGGAAGTGAGCGGATCATACCGGCTGATGTGGTGATCGAAGCCATCGGCCAGAGTCCAAATCCTCTCCTCATTCAGATGATTGATGGACTCATCCGTGAGAAGAAGGGGAATCTTAAGGTCGATGAATCCGGAAGAACTACTATTCCAAAGATCTTTGCAGCAGGCGATGTTGCAACCGGTGCGGCAACCGTGATCCTTGCGATGGGTGCGGCGAAGGTTGCAGCTGAATCTGTTACCCGGATGCTCTCAGAAGAGTAATTACGAAACCGGGAGCTCTCCCGGAAGATAAAATCGCGGGGGGATGATACCCTCCCGCTGAAATGTTTCTTTTGTCCTCTTTGATATCTCAGCTTTACATTCGAATTCATCACGGAGATCCCAGACATATGCCCGTGCCCGGAGTCTGACAGAATGGAGCTGATTTTCTGTGAGGATTGTATAGAAGCATCTATCTGAGATATAGATGTATCTGGAGGTCGTCACAGCCTCCCTGAATATCTCAATGGCACGGGTGATATCTGCATCATGGTCGATGTAGATATCAATAACAACCATCATCTCGGCCATACCTGCGTTTGCACAGGCAACATTCTGTGTGAAGATCTTGTTGTTGGGGATGGTGACGAGATTATCATCCGGAGTGATAATCTGTGTCTCCATCAATCCAATGTCGGTCACTTCACCATAATCACTTCCCATTGTGATCCGATCTCCAATCCGATATGGTTTCTGAAATGCGATGATAACACCGCCTACGATATTTGCAGCAATATCTTTAAGTCCAAACCCAATCGCTGCGGTTATGTCAGTATCATCCTGTTAAATAAGCAAGACCTGTACCTAACACCAATACGATCTCTTCTATATTAAACATAATGTGCAACAATTGTCTATCGCAAATCCTATGTCGGGACTAC
>NZ_JAUSCG010000101.1 GCF_030651615.1 Methanocalculus sp. | reverse complement strand
CCGACCCTTGTTGTTGATGCAGACGGAGTGGTGACCGCATGGAACCAGGCGATGGAGGAGCTGACAGGAGTTCCTGCATCCGGGATGCTCGGGAAGGGAGATTTTGAGTATGCTCTCCCCTTTTATGGAGAGAGAAGACCGCTCCTGATAGATATCGCACGGGAAGCTGCCGATAACCGTGATTCATATATGGAGGTCCGGCAGAAGCATGACCTGATCGAGGCAGAGACGATCGATGCGAGACCCCATGGGCGGGAGGCGATCCTCTGGGTCAGGGCTGTTCCTCTCCAGGATGATTCCGGGCGGTGCACCGGTGCGATCGAGACGATCCGGGATGTAACAAAGGAGAGAGAGGCAGTTTCTGCTCTCCATGAACGGATCAAAGAGCTGAGCTGTCTGTACAGGATCTCTGCTCTCTTTGAGTACCAGGAGATTGCACAGGAGGAGATACCACAGCATGCAGTAGATCTTATACCGGCCGGATACCAGTGGCCGGAGAAGACCTCTGCACGAATCAGACTCCAAGATCAAGACTATACCAGTTCAGGCTTCTCGATGACACCCTGGAATCAGAGGCGTGAGATCGTCGTCAATAATGAGGTGGTCGGAGAGGCGATCGTCTGTGTATCTGAGGATATTGCATTTCTGCCTGAGGAGTCTGTCCTTCTCAGGACCATTGCTGAGATGATCGGGAGGTATGACGAGCGGATCAGGGCTCGGGAGGCGCTCCTCCGTACGAACGAAGAGCTTGCCGTAGCAGATGAGGAGACCCGATCACAGCTTGAAGAGCTGATCACGTTACAAAATGAGCTTGCTTCAAGGCAGGAACAACTTGCACGGATCATTGATACCCTTCCTGACCCGACCTTCGTCGTTGATGCAGACGGGGTTGTTGTTGACTGGAACCGGGCGATGGAGGAGCTGAGTGGTGTCTCTGCCTCTGAGATGGTCGGGAGGGGGGAGTACGCCTATGCGGTCCCATTTTACGGAGAGCAGAGGCCGATGCTGATTGATCATGCACGGGGTAGTCCGGGTGATCCCGGCAACTACACGATGCTTGAGGAGAAGAACGGGGTGATCGTTGGGGAGGCGGTGAATGGCAGGCCCCTTGGCAAAGCGGTGATCCTCTGGGGTCAGGCGGTTCCGCTCTATGATAAAGAGGGGCGATGCACCGGTGCGATCGAGACGATACGGGATATCACAAGCGAACGGGAGGCACAGAGGAGGCTTGCTGATAGCGAGGAGAAGTACCGGCGGCTGATCGAGAACCTCAGCGAGATCATCTATACGCTTGATACGGAGGGGAGGATCACCTATGTTTCACCGAATATTGAGGATATCCTCGGAATAAATCCTGTTCGTGCAATCGGAAAGCGTTTTGTTGATTTTATCCCTCCTGAGAAGAGGGAAGAGCAGCTATCAGAGTTTGGGAAGGTGCTATCCGGAGAAAGGGTGGTCGCAGAGTTCCCTCTTATCACTGAGGGAGGAGAGCAGTTCTGGATGAGTACAACGGTCCGTCCGGTGATCCGGAATGGAGAGGTGATCTCTATCCAGGGAATCCTCGTCAATATCACCAAACGGAGGGGTGCTGAGGAGGCACTCAGGATGAGTGAGGACCGGTTCCGCCGTCTTGCAGAGAATGCCGGGGATATCATCTACCAAGTCGAACTCCTCCCGAAGCCGCATTTCACGTATGTGAATCCTGCGATCACCAGTATCACAGGGTATACACCTGAGGAGTTCTATGCCGATCCAAATCTCGGCAATGAGATCGTCCATCCGGGAGATCAGAGCCCATATCTTGAGCCTGAGAAGTTATTCGGTACACCTGTTGTCATCCGATCGATCAGAAAAGACGGGAAGACCGTCTGGATGGAGCTGAAGAATGTCCCGATCTATGATGATGAGAGGCGGGTTGTTTCGATTGAGGGGATCGCCCGCGATATCACAGCGGCAAAACGGATCGGGGAGGAGCTTGAGAGGAGTGCGGCTGCGATCACCGATGCGAACCGGAAGCTGAACCTGATGGCCGGGATCACCCGGCATGATATTGCAAACCAGCTGACGGTGTTGCATGGGTATCTGGAGCTTTCACAGGATTGTGTCCGGGATACAACGCTCGCTGGTTATCTTGAGCAGATGGAAGAGGCGGCACACAGGATCAAGCGGCAGATCGAGTTTACCCGCGATTATCAGGACCTCGGGGTGACGGCACCAACATGGCAGCTGGTTGCAGAGATCCTCTGTGTTGTCGAAGGGACGGTGATGCCGATCATCGATGAGACGGATTGCGTGACGATATTCACCGATCCTCTCCTTCCGAAGGTCTTTGAAAACCTGATGGAAAATACGGAACAGTATGCCGAGGGTGCAACACGGGTGCGGGTCTCCTGTGAGCGGGATGGCGAGGACCTGTTGATCGTCTGGGAGGATGACGGGGTCGGAATCCCTGAAGAGGAGAAGGAGCGGATCTTTGAGAGGGGTGTTGGGAAGAATACCGGCCTTGGGCTCTTCTTTATCCGGGAGATCCTCGGGATCACCGGGATTGCGATCACCGAGGAGGGTGTGTATGGCAAAGGGGCGAGGTTTGTGATCCGGGTGCCGGAGGGGGAGTGGAGGTGAAGGGGTCTTTGGTTATATCTGGTCGCGAGCAGATACGATGTCGATCTTCAGATCCTCTTTTTTTGTATAACTCTCCAACGTCAGGTTTCAAATCAGGAGAGCAATAGCGTATGATTCATCTCCATCACCGCCGCCCCCGGAACCGACGGTTACACTATCGGGGTGAACATCGGGTGGCCCGGGCAGAGCGTGATGCATCTCCATCT
>NZ_JAUSCG010000082.1 GCF_030651615.1 Methanocalculus sp. | reverse complement strand
AGATGGTCTTGAGATGGACTGTGTCTTCACTCCGGAGAGATACCGGGGGAAAGGATATGCACGACATGTTGTCATTGCACTCCTTCAGACATGTGGAAAGGAGACGATCTACATCCATTCAACCCTCCCGCTGATTCGGTTCTATTCATCCCTCGGTTTTGAGAGAATCGGCGAAAAAGAGATGCCGCAGACAATCCGCGACCGTTTCATCTTCTGTTTTGGAGAGATGGAAGGATGTAACGCCATCCCGATGATCCGGAAAGGAAGATAATCCCCCCATTTTTCATCAGAGATGAAAGAGATAGGGGAGAAGTATCGGTGCCAGGATCATCAGGAGCACCGCCCAGGAGACGGTGCTGACTATACTATCGACATACCTGCCAAACCCGCGCCTGTCAAGGAGTCGGTTCAACCCTTCTTTCAGAATATAACCACCATCGAGTGGAACCATCGGGAGGGCATTGAAGATCCCTACCATAATGTTGATCCATCCTATCCAGAAGAGGAGATGGATAACCTCCCAGAACCCGTCAAATGGTACCTGAAGATACGTATTTTCAACAGAGTCATAAGGGATCACCCTCAGAAATTCTGTTCCAGGAACGATGTTCAATGGTGCAATCAGTAGGTAGAGCATCCCTTCCGGGGAGACGAGATTGCCTAAGACTGCGACTACCCGATCGCTGTCATAGTACGAGATGCCCATAAATCCTGATGTGTACCCTGTTTCAAGTTCGTCCGGCCATTCGGAGAGGATAAGCTCCCGTTCTATTTCGGAACCATCGGATACAACAGTAAGACTGATGGCATCACCAGGTTTTGTCTGAGAAAGGAGGGCAGACACCTCTTCACGGGAGGCAACAGGCTCACCGTTTACCATCGTGATGATGGAAGGGTAGGGGAGATCGGCACCCCATGCAGGATAATCCTGATATACCCCGGTGACAACCGGCACAGGGGAGGGGGCAACCATACCAAGGAGGAGAATAAGCGCGATGAAACAGATGATACCAACTGTGAGGTTATTGGCAATGCCTGCACCAAACATCCGCATCTTCGGCATACCATGAGTCTTCTCCAGATCTTCTTCATCCGGCTCAACAAATGCACCGATCGGAATAACAGCAAGGAGAAGGCCGGTACTCTTCACTGCTATTCCCTCGATTCTGCAGAGAATACCATGACCGAACTCATGGATTGCAATTGTCAGAACAAGGGCAGTCCATACCGCAAAAGTTGAAGGGATAAATTCGTTGACCCCCGGTATCAGAAGAATATTCTGAGGTTTCTGAAAGTCACTCGGCTCAGGTCGTGTCAGAAGAGTGATCTCTGTTGTTTTGAGAAGAAGGTACGTCATCAGTCCGGAGATGACGACGACCATCAGAACACCAAATGTTCCATAGATACGGAAGAACGCTTTGAATGGGATAAACCTGTCAAAGAAACCAACCTTATCTGTTTTAATGGCCATTATCGGACCAAAGAACGTAATATTTTCAGAAAACAGGTTGTTGCGTCGAATTACCGCTGCAATTATCGCATAGAGAAGAATCGCAATAATGACGGGGAAAAGCCATTCCATTAGGATTACTATTGGAGATATATCTTCTTAATACCCTTCATCAGATCAGAAATCAAAGAGGGAAGACTGGTTCTGTGCAGAGAGAAGTCCCGAGACAGTCTTCCAGCTCTTTCGTGCACAGGGGGGAGGTGCCGCATACTCCCGGATATAGTCTTTAAGAAACTGGACTGTCTTTTTATCTGATGGGTATCCGCTCCCGATATCCCCATACTCCTCTCGAAGTTCCTGTATCGAACGATCCCGGAGCACTTTTGCGATGATGCTTGCAGCCCCGACAATCATATATGAGTTATCGGCCCGATGCTCTGCAATGATCTCACAGGGTGTTTTGAGGAGATGCAGAACCGTATCAGCGAATCTGGCAGCGTTCACATCACAGGCATCAAGGTATGCAGTTCTGGGAGAAAGTGCCGCAACACAGGCGGCATGAGCCCGTGCAACAACAAGGTTTAACGACTCAACAGGAAGAGAAGAATCGATCTCTTCCGGGGAGATATATACGACATGATATTCGCATGCAGAGATGAGGATCGTATAGATCTCCTCACGCCTCCGTGGAGAGAGCTGTTTTGAATCACGGATACCGATGGGGTCAATAATTGAAGAGTCGACGATTCCTGCGGCGGCTACCACCATTGGGCCAAGGACAGCACCCTTCCCGGCTTCATCGACACCACAGAACATGAATACAAATCACTCCGCAAGGTATTTTAATTAGAGCACAGGTAATCCCGTATATGTACATCATCGTGGTGGGGCTCGGCGGAATCGGCAGAAATCTTGCTGCATTTGCCGCTGAAAATGGCGACAGTGTGGTAGTCATCGATCAGGACGAGGATCGGTGCTCCTATATGCTTGAATCCTACGATCTCCTTGCCATCACCGGTAATGCCACCGACAAATCCATCCTTGAAGATGCGGGAATCGATCATGCGAATGCACTTGTTGCAACCACAAGTGATGATGCCGCAAACCTGATGACCTGCTGGCTCGCCAAAAGGTACTCCGTTCCAAATGTGGTATCAGTCGTCAACCAGAAGGAGCATTCGGAGCTCTTTAAAGAGGTTGGTGTCAGGATAAGCGAAAATCCTGACGAAATAGTGGCTCGATCACTCTACACATGGGCAGAGAATCCAAACACACTGGCGCTCGCTTCAATACCGGGAGGAGGCATCTTCGAGATTACTGTTGAAGCCGGATCTCACGGAGTGGATAGAGAGATCCGTGAGCTTGAGGTGAAGGATTATGTCTTCATCGCAATACACCGGGCAGGAGAACTCATCATCCCTCGCGGAGATATCGTCATTCGTCCTGAAGATACCATCACGGTCTTCTCAAGAAAAGATGCTGAGATGAATACTCTCAGGTATTTAAGCCAGCAGTTCAGAAAACTGTAGTTCCTCCCGGTCAGGGACCGGGGGAGGCAACCTCAGAGAAAGGATCTGAGGTGCTTCAATTCAAGGAGGAGTGACGGGTTTGCCCTGATCAATTCTGTGATAAGAGTCAGTGTGCTGAACTCCTCAAGATTCAGTTTTGCTATCGAGTGTATGATAGTATTCAGCTTTTCATCTGAGAGCTTTGTGAAGACCTCTTTCACTGCATAGTTCCGATCAAGTGCTTTACCCATCTTTGAAGCACGCCATTCGGAATCATAAGGCATTAATGAAGCTTTTTTGGTATTTCCAAGCTCGATTGCGTTGACTGCGGTCTCTCCGGCGAGCCTGCCGGTGTACATCGCATTATAGATGCCCCCGCCGGTGATCGGATCAGATATGCGTGCCGCATCACCGACGATCATCATATTATCAGCAACGGTGCAGGGAAGTGGTTTACAGATCGAGACACCACCGATAATAAGTTCGATTATCTTCCCGTCAGGGAACATCCTGGATACAAACCGGTCAAGATAATCCTTTGCGCGATGACCAGCACCGCTCTTCCCGCCACCGATTCCAAGACCGACATTAGCAATCCCATCACCTTTTGGGAAGATCCAGACATATCCGGCAGGTGCAACCTCATTTCCAAGGAAGAAAGAGGTCTTCTGCGAATCGATGTCGATTCCGGTCATCAGGTACTGCGCACAGGTCTCGATCTCCCGGAGCGGGACAGTAGTGTTGATCCCTGCCCATCTGGCAAACTTCGACTCAATGCCATCTGCAGCAATGACGATATCGGCATGCACGTCGTATATTTTCCCATGCTGCTCGATGACAGCACCAGCAACGGCGCCATCTTTCATAATCGGTGCGGTTGCCCTTGCCTTCACATAGGTCTCAGCACCGGCCTCTGCCGCTTTCCAGATAAGTTCACGATCGAAGACTTTCCGGTCAAGAATATAACCGACCTCGTTACCCGCCATCCTTGGTTCAAGGAGCATTGAGAATCCATCCGGAGCAATAAGCTCGGCACGTTCAATATCCGTGCAGATCCATTTTGGATCGGGAGGCAGGAAGTCAGTCAGCAGCTCTTTTCCGATACCCTCCGCACAACGGACAGGAGCCCCAATGGCAGGTCGTTTCTCAACAAGACAGACAGATAGACCTTTCTCTACCGCAGTCTTCGCTGCTAACGCCCCACCGGGCCCTCCACCGATGATCAGCAGATCATACTGTCGTTTCATTCCTTAATGACCTCCAGAGCGCCGAGCGGACAGACTTTCTCACAGATACCACAATCGATACAGGTGTGATCCACCGTAAGATATGCATCTATGAGCTCAAGGGCACCTTCCGGACAGACGGAGACACACGCTCCACAATACCCACAGATATCCCGTCGTATATTGAGCATTGACAATGTAATGGATCAGATGGACGTTTAATAATATTGATTCTTATCAGGAGAAATCATGTGATTTACCAGTATATCTGCTCAGAACAGATATCTCTCAATTGCAGGAGAGAGACCCAATAACTATTAAGATTTCCAGCCAATATTTTCTGACCGGCAGGTGGGCCAGATCCTGCCTGATTAAACAAACGATCTTATGACAACGAGTGAACTGAGAGGGGGGCCGACACAGCCTGAAGTCTGTGCGGTAGCACTGGAGAAACTCGGGATATCTCCCGGGGATTATGCCATCGACATCGGATGTGGAACAGGGTCGGTCAGTATTGCCATTGCAAAGACCGCAGAGCATGTCTTTGCTATAGACCTCCGGCCTGAGGCAATTAATGTCGCTCGTGAGACGATTGAGTCTGCCGGATGCCGAAATATCACTTTAATAGAAGGGGATGCCATACAATTCCTTTCGGAGAAGCAGAAGATTGATGTGGCATTCATTGGAGGAACGAAGGGACTTTCAGAGATTCTTCTGGCACTTGCTGAGAAGAGGGTGAGATCAATCGTTGTCAATGCAGTACTCCTTGAGACGGCGGCTCTTGCCATCGCCGAGATGCGATCTCTTGGAATCTTCTCCGAAGCGATCCATATTCAGGTTTCACGATCGTACGATCTCCTTGGAAAGACCATGTTCAAACCGATTAATCCGATATACATCATTGTAGGGGGGTGTAGCAGATGTTGATCGCAGTGGGTCTTGGGCCCGGAGATCCCGAACTGCTTACAATCAAGGCGGCACGGCTCCTTCGTGAGGCAGAAGCGGTCTTTGTGCCGGGTGAGATGGCGTACAATCTCGTTGAACCCTACAGGAGCGATGCCGTCACTCTTGATTTTCCGATGACAAGCGACGAGTCATATATCGAAGCCTGTATGGAGGAGAATGCAAAGAGAATTGCCCCCTATGCCATGAAGGGGACTGCGATCTTTGGGATCATCGGGGACCCCAACTTCTTCTCCACCTTTTCGCGTCTGACAGCAATCTTAAAGCGGGATCACCCGGAGATCGAATGTGAGACGGTACCCGGTATAAGCTCGATCACCGCCTTCGCTTCAGTTGCCGGTGTCCCGATATCCAGGAGCTTTTCAGTCTCAGATGGATCAGATCCGGATGTTTCTATCACGTTGAAGGTCAGACATCCAAAACAGGCAGCAGAACGACTCAGAGGAGAAGGGTATTCTGAGTTCATCCTGGTTGAGCGGATGTTTATGGAAGGTATGGCAGTGTTTTCAGGGAATGAACTCCCTGATGAAAGCAGTTATTTTAGCATACTCTATGCGAGGAAGTAAATGAGCCAGTTTTTTATTGTTGGTGCCGGATGTGGAGATCCCGGCCTGATCACGGTGAAGGGGATGGATCTGTTAAAGAGAGCAGATATTCTCATCTATGCGGGATCTCTTGTGAACCCGGAGCTCGTCGAAGCATCTCCTGCGGAACAGAAGCTCGACTCTTCAAAGATGAATTTAGACGAGATATGTGGGGCAATCCGAACCGGCGTCTCAGAGGGGAAACGTGTTGTCCGTCTTCATTCCGGAGACCCGGCAATATATGGTGCGATTGTGGAGCAGATGGCGGTTCTTGCAAGGGAAGGCATCACTGCTGAGATCATTCCAGGCGTCTCTTCCCTCTTTGGAGCAGCAGCGGCACTCAAGACCCAGTTTACCCTCAGAGGGGTCTCGGAGAGCGTCATCATCACCCGCCCGGCAGGTGCCACACTTGAGTATGACCGAATCCGTGAGTTCTCCCGTTTCGGTGAGACACTTGTCATCTTCCTTGGAACAGAGAAGATCCATGAGATTATGGAGCGGGTTGAATGCTCACAGGATACACCTGCAGCTGTCGTCTATCATGCCAGCTGGGACGATCAGCGTATCGTCAAAGGAACAGTTGCCGATATCGCAGATAAAGCGGATGCGGCAGGGATCACAAAAACTGCCCTGATCATCATCGGAGAGGCTGTCCTTGGGATCGAGAGCGGGTTTATCCATTCACATCTCTACTCATGAAGTGCTGTGTCATTGCTCTGCCACGATTTTTAACACTCGGAGAAGAGATAGCAGAAGCAATAGAGGCAGATCTTCTCACCTACCATGATGATGTCTTTGCATCCGCATTTCAGGAGTACAAAGGGATCATCGCACTGATGTCGGCTGGGATCGCAGTACGCTCATGCGCACCCCTCATGACAGATAAATGGCATGACCCGGCGGTCGTCGTCGTAACCCCGGATTGTCAGTATGCCATCCCGATACTCGGGGGGCATCATGGAGGAAACGATCTCGCATACCGGCTCACAGTACTTGGGGTAACTCCTGTGATCTCAACAGCAACCGAGGTGTATGGACGTCCGTCTGTGGAAGGGTATGCGCAGGCAGAAGAGTGCCGGGTAATAAACCGCCCATCTACCCGAAAGGTAAACGCAGCTTTTCTTGATGGGGATGTCCCTGTCTATGAGATCCCGGAGCCCGGAATCGTCGTCGCCGGGCCGGGAGTATCGGTCCTTATCCGATCAAAACCCTATGTAATCGGGATAGGTGCGCGCCTTGGCATTACCGCTGAAGAAGTTGTTTGGGCTGTCACAGCAGGACTTGGCGAGGCAGATATTCGGCATGACGAGGTCGGGGCGTTTGTAACTA
>NZ_JAUSCG010000172.1 GCF_030651615.1 Methanocalculus sp. | reverse complement strand
TGATCCGGTCAGCGAGGCCGACTGCGGTGAATCTTGCCTGGGGGGTGGACCGCGTCCTGTCTGCGGTCATGGAAACAGCAGATCCCAAAGCTGCAACAGATCTTGCAGTATCTCTTGCAGAATCTATCGCAGATGAGGATGAAATGACCTGTCGGCGCATCGGATCATATGGTGCGCCTCTTCTCCCTGATGGCTGCACGGTCCTCACTCACTGCAATGCAGGAGCACTCGCCTGTGCCTCATGGGGAACGGCCCTTGGAGTGATCCGATCTGCTGTTCTTGAGGGGAAGCATATTCATGTCATCTCCTGTGAGACCCGCCCACTCCTCCAGGGGGCACGCCTGACGGCATGGGAGTTGCATGAGGATGGAATTCCCATAACAACGATCATCGACTCTGAGGCGGCGTACCTGATGCAGAAGAGAGAGATCGACTGCGTCATCGTCGGAGCAGATCGGATCTGCTGCGATGGTGTATTCAATAAGATCGGCACGTACATGCATGCTGTCTGCGCAGCGCACCATCAGATCCCCTTCTATGTGGCTGCACCGAAGTCAACCTTTGATCCCCACAGTCATATGGCAGATGTGGTTGTGGAAGAGCGGGGGCGCGATGAGGTCGCGATGTTCTCCGGGAGGAAGACGGTGCCCGATGATGTGCCGGTCAGAAATTATGCATTTGATGCAACACCCCTCTCTCTTGTGACTGCGTTAATCACTGAAGAGGGTCTGATCCGACCGCCATATCATCACCCATGGCTGATGCCGTGAAGCAAGATGCTATGGGAGCATACGAAGAATAACATAGTACCTATGATCTTCTCAGAAGAAATCTGGAACCGGATGATGATCCTGATTGGAGAGGTAACTCTCTTTATTTTCCTCTTCCTTTTCGTAATTGCTATCATCATGGCGGTGCTGATCGTCACCTCAATCCGGTCAGGCCAGGTCTTCTTCCCTGCCCTCCTCCGGCCTTTTCTTGTGCTGATGGAGGGTTTTGTCAAGAGTATCTGTACATTCCTTGGAATTGAGCCGGGTGAGCTGCTGCGATTCCTGATCCGTCTTGATAACAGGATGAATACAAAGGCATTCGCTGATATTCCTCCATCTGAGAGGGCAATATTCCTTCCGCAATGCCTTCGTTCAGCCAAATGCCCGGCACACCTGACCCCCGAAGGTCTCGTCTGTGTCGGGTGCGGCAGGTGCTCACTTGGCACGGGCATTCCAAAGATGAAGTCCCTTGGCTATCATGTCTTCATCATCCCGGGCTCGACATTCATCAAAAGGATGGTTAAACAGTATCATCCAAAAGCGATTGTTGGTGTCGGGTGCCTTATGGAGGTTAAAGAAGGGCTTGAGATGTGCAACCGGATCGGGCTTATCGGGATGGGTGTTGTCACAGTGAAGGATGGGTGCGTGGAGACGATCGTCAACTGGCAGGATATCTTTGATGTGATCAGAATAGGGATCGATCCATCGTCAATCCCCAAGGATTTTGACGTTTCTCCCAACTAATGTTCCTGAATTAATCTTTCCAAAGATAAGAACCGTACTGTCTGACCTGACATCTCCTACCGTCACACCGGGACGTAAGATGATGTCACCGCCCGCTTCGATTGAATGAAGGTGTGCCCTGTCGCAGATCGTTGCATTCTCATCCACCCGAAGCGGTCCTTTAATCTGGCTTTCCCTTCCGATGATTGCGTTTTTACAGATGACGTCGCCTTCAATTGAAGATTCAGGACCGAGTTCAAGGGTTCCGTTAACAACAAGCCGTCCCCAGAAGTGTGTCCGCTGAGGGACCATGAAATTGCCATGAATCTGAACGTTACCCTCGAAGAACGATCCGGGTTCTGCAAGGTAGGTTGTGTTTTTCTTATAAATTCGCATATCTCCCCTCTATACTAAGCAATTAGTCAATCGGGATAAAGATTTCCATTCCACTTGCAACAGTGAAGACGATGAGGGCGACATACATCGCATATTTGAGATGGGTGGTGACCAAAATCTCACGAATGCATGCAGGGGTAGTACATCGTGTTGCATCAAAGACGATCTTGAGGATGAAGAGATCAACGACCAGAATTCCAACAAGATATGGGAGCCCCCACCAGACAAACGGGATGATACTTACACCAACGGCAATAGATGCAGAGGCGAGGGCAACCTTTCCTGACTTCTGAATGCCCAGTATCATCGGCAGTGTCCTGGCACCCCCTGCAGCGTCACCGTCGATATCTTCGGCATCTTTTAGGATTTCACGTGCGAGTGTACCAAAGAGGGTTATCCCGGTAAGCGGGAGGATTATTTGAAGTCCTCCCATCCCGGCGAGAGCTCCTCCGAAGAGGAAGATGCTTCCTGAGAGGTATGCGACTGCAAGGTTGCCTGCCACCGGCACCCCCTTTAACGTCTTTGCATACAGAACGAGAAGAATACTGTTTATTACAGCGATCAGCAGGCAGATCGGATTTGTGAAGATGCTGATTACGATCCCTGCCAGGAAGAGGAAGAGCGCATACCGGTACGCTGTACCTATGCTCAATTCTCCGGATGGAATTGGGCGGTCAGGCCTGTTGATCGCATCGATTGCAGCATCATAGACATCGTTGATGGTATTTCCGGCAGCCGTGATCAGCAGGACTGCTGAAAAGAGGAGGAATGTCTCCGGAATCAGTGTTCCTGTTGCGATAAAGTAGGCAAGAATTGCGGTCGCGCCGGAAATGGTGGCGTTTGCCGGTCGAGTGATCCTGATGAAGCCCGGTAGATGCATCTGGAA
This sequence comes from Methanocalculus sp., assembly GCF_030651615.1. Taxonomy (GTDB): domain Archaea; phylum Halobacteriota; class Methanomicrobia; order Methanomicrobiales; family Methanocorpusculaceae; genus Methanocalculus. The sequence goes on along the minus strand of NZ_JAUSCG010000172.1, from coordinate 4,811 downwards.
ATGTATTGATCCTGGATCTATTTCGTCATTGCTCTCTCAGAGAGGCGGGTATGGATCATTTTCAAAAAGGGGATTGCAAGGTAGGCGATTGTACTCCAAGTGGAACCGGCGAGGGCAAAGGTAATTGCAATGATGGAGGTGATCGGGACGATCAGGGTCCTATATGTTGTGACCCTGATGCGATCCTGATCGATAGTAGGTTTTAGGAGTCTGTTTCTGGCTGTATACTGCCATATAACTGCGTAAATACATCCGATTACCAAAAGATTTGCTTCAAGAAATATTGGGGCGAGAGGATCTTCACCATATTCGGTTGCGAGTGATGTCGAGAAGGGGATGAGGGCGATGAAGAGGAGAGAGATTCCTGATAACCAGAGGATGGTCGAGTCGATATGATCGACCACACCAAATTGCCGGTGGTGCACGACCCAGAGGATCATCAGCATCCCAAAGGCGAGTGTGTAATGGTAGAGTTCAGGGAGAAGACCTAAGACGAGAGATACGGCATCCGGATACGTTGAGGTGGCCGGTACTTCGATCCCCAGGACCAGGATGGTCATAGCGATTGCAAACATACCGTCAGTCAGTGCTTCGAGCCGGTTCTTTGGAAATCTGCCCTCGATCATCACCGACATGAATTGCTCCTCCAGAAGAGACGGGCATGGAGGGATTTGAACCCCCGACCATTAGCTTAGGAGGCTAACGCCCTATCCTGACTAGGCCACATGCCCATTGACCAATATAGTTCGGGTGACGAAGGTATAAGTTTTGCTAAAAACCAGAAGTACTGGATGGATTCTGCTCTGGTCATTGAGGGGACGACCGCGTTTTGTATACCCCGGCAGGATGAATCTGCCCACTTCCCTCCAGGTTCGGCACCTATCTTCTTTAACAAACGGATGGAGCTGAATCGTGATGCGACCATACTCCTGCTGCTCGATCTTATGCCGTCAGAATATCTTGACCTGATGGCAGCAACCGGCGTCCGCGCCCTCCGGGTCGCTCATGAATGCGGGATACCGGTGATCGCAAATGACCGTGATTCAAGTGCTGTTATGCTCCTCAGAGAGAATGCAAACCGGCTGGGGCACCCGATACGGGTGGTGAACCGTGATGCAAATGCTCTCCTTTCAGCTGAGCGTTTCGATACGGTGGATCTCGACCCGTTCGGAAGTCCTGCACCCTTTATCGATTCGGCGATCAGGTCAGCGCGCCACTATCTCTTTGTGACGGCGACCGATACAGCCCCGCTCTGCGGTGCCCACCTCAAAGCCGGGATGCGGCGGTATGCTGCGCGGCCGATGAATACCGAGTACCATCCCGAGGTCGGGCTTCGAATGTTGATCGGACATGTTGCCAGAGAGGCGATGAAATATGACCGTGGCATCGAGCCGCTGCTCTCATTTGCGTTTGAACATTTTCACCGGACACACCTCAGAATGGTTCCGGGTGTCCGTGCGGCAGACCGGACGCTTGCTTCGCTTGGGTATATCCACCAGTGCCCCTCCTGTGCATATCGGGAGGTGGAGGCGGAATTGTTACCCGGTGCAGTCTATTGCCCGAAGTGTTCGGTAAAAGCAACACCGATTGGCCCCCTCTGGATTGGAGATATTGTTGATCGGGAGCTGGTTCTCCGTCTTCAGGGCAGGATCAATGATATGGCGTTAGGATCGAAGGCGCGCCTCTCACGTCTGCTGACAATCCTGTCTGATGAACTCTCCGAGCTTCCGCATTATGATTATCACAGGCTGGCAAAGCGGCTCCGTGTTTCACCGCCTGCGATGGAGATCTTCTTAAAAGAGCTGGAGGAACGGGGGTACCGGTCCAGCAGGGCGCATTACTCGGGGACTGCTTTTCTGACAGATGCGCCGCTTTCTGTCTGTGAAGATGCGATCAGAGTTTCGTCACAATCGTGAGGATGTCGCCATCGGCAAGGACATGAGGGAGGCCGACACGCTGGGCATCGTGCTTCACAGAATCACCCCATATCTTTGCATACCTAAATCTTGCAACGAATTCACGGTGAAGGCGGTTACAGACATCTTCAACGGTGCTGTCTGTCCTGACAATCAGCGGCTCTTCCATATCAGCCGGTCCTCCGACCGGTTTTAAGAAGATGCGGATGAACCCAAGATGGTTATAGATGGCATCCTTCAACAGCTCGATGTTATAGCCGGAGTGGGCAGAGATCATGATTGGGTTCACGTCAAACAACTCAAGAAGTGAGTCTTCAATCTCTTTTCCTGTCTGTTTATCGACGAGATCAACCTTGTTGATCGAAACAAATGCCGGAATGTAACGCCGGTTGCCTATCATCGCATCGATGAAGTCCTCCTGCGTAACATTACCACGGATAAGCACTTCGGCGTTCATTATCTTGTTTTCAGCAAGGATACTCCGTATCTCTTCGAGGTCAAGATCGACTGAACCGACTGTACTCAGCCGCACTCCGCCTACCCCGGTCTTCTTGATGGTGATATCCGGTTGCGGCCTATTGATCCTGATCCCTGCATCATACAGCTCCTTCATCAGGACATCGATATGCCGTCCATTGAAGACGTCACCGAGGATGATGATCAGATCAGCTGTTCTGACGACTGCAATAACCTCTTTTCCCCGCCCTTTTCCCATTGCAGCACCGGCGATGAGTCCGGGGATATCGAGGATCTGAATCTTCGCTCCCTTATGCTCCATCAGACCGGGCACTACTGTCAGGGTTGTGAAGGAATATGCCGCTGTCTCACTCTTTGCTCCTGTAAGCTGGTTTAACAGGGTTGACTTTCCAACAGATGGAAAACCGACGAGGACGACCGTGCCATCTCCGGATTTCTTGACCGAATAGCCATCACCCGTCCCGGATGATTTCATTGCCCGGAATACCGCTTCATCCTTCAACTTCGCAATCTTCGCCTTCAGGCGGCCTATGTGGAGGGATGTTGCCTTATTATATTTGGTATTCTTGAGCTCATCCTCAATCTCATGGATCTGCTCTTCCAGGCTACTCATTCCTATATAATGCACTCTTCGGGGTGATGAATATATGGCAGAGCACCCTTTTGAAGAATATGATAAGGATTAAATATTCTCATGGTGTAGTTAATAGGGCACAAGCATCCTGCTGATATAGTGTAGTCGGTCAATCATGTAGGACTCTCACTCCTACGACTGGGGTTCAAATCCCCATATCAGCACTATTATTATAGTTTTGTAATCCAAATCAAAAACAGAGCCATTTACGCCGATTTTTCATTTCTTATTTCTTGTACACCTCGGCAGAGCGGTACACCATCCACTTTTAGTGGGGGTAGTTGACCTCGATTGTGAGAAAACCATAGTCAGGGTGGGCGACAACAAAGTTGCATCCCGCATCGATTGGCTTTTCGTTCTCCAGTGTCCCAAGTCAGGGCCGTGAGTAGAAGATGGCGAAGGAATCCTCAAGCGCCTCTGCGAGCTTATCGTGTACTTTCTGTTCTGCTCTCCTGCCGGGATCGGCGAGGATATGCGGGGTTAGTTTACGGGACCACATTGTTGCCATTGGGATCAGATCCTTGTGTTGATGGGGAGATAATCTGGATATCATCACGTGTGTCCCTCATCATGCATCAATTATTACCTCACAGGATCTTCCTTTGGACTATCGATCTCATGGGGATTGTGGGCGGGGGTAGGCACACGAGATGATCTTTGTGGAGCCTGAGGAGATCGCTGGGATCATCGAGGATTTTTTTGAGGGAAAGTTACCATTCTGGAGGATTTGATGTTTTCGAAAGACTCACTGTTCATCTTTATGGTACAGATCAAGGAAGAGGATCAAATCCAAATCGGCATTATAACAATACGATAACCGAAATGGTGGCACATAGACCTCGCGTGTATTTTTCCTGGCATATCTCATCGGTTTTCCAATCTCAGGATTCTTGACGATCCGTATAATCTGTTGCTTTACCCGTTGCTTTGTTCCGGCATCCCGTATCTTTTTGATCGTCCTCTCAAACGACACACTATAAGCTACAGCTACCATGACTTCAGCTTTTGAAGGAAGTCAACATCTTTCTCTTTGGTATACTCTCCTTTCTCAAACTCCAGATATGCCTTCTCTGTCCGCTCAGCAAACCTTATATCATCCTCAAGTGCCGGCTCAAGATCATCAAGTGGCTTCATGATAAAACGGCTCCCATCCTTGATAATAACAAGTTGTTCTCCCTCATCGAGATCTCTTCTCATTGATGCAGGGATGACGATCTGCCCCTTCGAACTCATCCTGATAATTCCAATCTCCATATGCAATCAGTAAGATATATCTTACATTTGGATATAAGAGCATATGCATTCAGGAGCCAGGACACCATCTTATAAAACGATTTCACCGTGAATAAAAGTCTCAAGGATTACCTCGCCAGAAAGCATCGTGCAGCCAAATCGCACCACCATACGAATCGTTCTTGAGCACAATCGATGGAGGATACCGACTCTCTGTTGCAACTGGCTGATCTATCATCAAAAAACCGAATGCGACGGATTGATCAGATTTCAATAATCTGATCTCACCAGTCGATACGGATGTATCGCATTCCAATCCATCCACCGGACGCATCACGTCTTCTTATCGTATAGGATTGACATATTGCTTATTGTGTTCTATTATCTTGTAGTATGATGGTGAAAACCATGATTGATGTTAAACTGATTCTCAGATGCCTAACACTTCTTCTGCTCTTCACCTGCATGGTTGCAGGTGTCAATGCTGCCGAATCTCCTGCTGCTGACTTTTACGCCACGCCTGAAGACGGAAGCGCTCCATTGACTGTTGC
>NZ_JAUSCG010000167.1 GCF_030651615.1 Methanocalculus sp. | reverse complement strand
TCTTGTTAATCGATCCGATGATGGTTGGTATGTTATCATCCAATGCAAAATATCACCAACCCATTCTGTAGGACGGGTTGATACTGTTGTTGGTATTGACGTAGGATTGAAATCATTTGCTGTTGATAGCGATGGTAACGAGATTGAAAATCCAAGATTTTATCAGAAATCATTACCCAAGGTGCGGAAACTCCATCGGAATGTATCGAGAAAGACAAAGTTTTCCAATAACTGGAAAAAGGCCAAAAAGAAGTTAAATACGGCGTACATTAAAATAACGAACCAGAGAGACGATTATCTCCATAAGCTGTCAAGACATTACGTTGATAGTTACGATGTTATTTGTGTAGAGGATCTTGAAGTTAAAAAGCTTGGAGAAATGGGTAACAACACTGGTATGCATCGAAGCATTCATGACGCTTCGTGGGGTAGTTTTTTCTCATTTTTATCGTACAAGGCTGAAAGTGCTGGTACGAAACTTATCAAAGTCGATCCCAAAAATACTACACAGATGTGTTCGCAATGTGGTATGATAGTTCCAAAGAAATTATCAGATCGAGTTCACCGTTGTAACAATTGTGGACTTGAAATTGATAGAGATTATAATGCGGCGATCAACATTCGCCGTGTGGGGATGGAACAGCCCTTTATGCCTGTGGAGGTAGTACCTCTGCATCACACCAGTGTGATGCAAGTGCTATTGATGAAACAGGAAGCGCCTTGCGTAAGCTGGGCGTAGTTCACGCCCCAGATCCTGCTTCAGTTCTTCATGGGTGATGAACTCACCACGTTCAATCTCTTCCAGAGCTTCCCGGATCTCGGCAATCTCCTCATCAGTGAGAGGTCCATCATCCACCTCACTCTCAGCACCACCTTTAAATTCTGCAAACCCAGTTCCAACCCTCTCTTCATCCATACCCGATCCACCAAACCCGCACTCACACCTTAACCCATCCACTCAATTCACGCCAGAAACGCCGCTATGATCCCTGAGAGGAAGATCCCGTCAAACGTCCCTGCTCCTCCTATCGAGACGACCGGGGCACCCAGATCACCAAACTTCCTGAAATTTAAGAGATCAGCCCCGATAAGAGTCCCGAGGGTGCCGCTCACATACGCGATCACAACAGACCCCATCCCGCCGCCGCCGAGCAGTATCCCGCATATGAGGGCGGCAAGCGGAGGGATGAAGAACGGAGTTGCGATCCCGACACCAGAAACAGGACGGGCAAAGTGATGTGTCACGATAGTTACAACCAGGACACCCACCCCGGCAAGGATAAAAAGGGCTTGATCACCCATCACAACAAATGTATGGAAGAGGAGATACGCCGATATCAGAACCGGGATGACCGCACCCCCGAGATTCACGGCGACCTGCGTCATTCTGGCAGGGGGCTGCTCCCGGTACATCCCCTCATAGAGCGATGGTGCAAACTGACCCCGTGGCGGGGTATGCGGAGTTTTCGCCTCACGAATCGTCGTCACCGGAATATTAACGAGACTGCCGATGAGGATCAGGAGGATAAGTCCGATCGCCTGAAGCCAGGAGAACCCAAGGTTCGTCAGCGCTCCCCCGATGATCCCGAGGAAGAGGAATGGGATCAGAATGATGGCTGCAACGATTAAGATGAGCACCATCAGGATCGAGAACGGGTTGAAGATGTACCGCTGCATAGTCACTCCACATTCAGAAACCTGTGATTGGTTGCACAAATAATCATATCATACCCACCCATCATCGATAATTTTGAAGTGTATCATCTATCGATCCATACAAATGTAAACACTCCCAACATATTGATGCTAATTGGTAATTCAAGGAACTCGATTGAGATATAATTATCTTCTGGAAGCAAGATAGGACAATTATATGAGGACACTTATCGAAGTACATCAGGAAGGAAAATATTTTATAGCTGTTGATTTGCTCACTCATGTGGCAGATCAGGGGTTAACAGAAAAAGAAGCCTTAAATAACCTAAAAATTGGACTTGAAGAACACTACAGACTCTTAATTGAGCTTGCTCCACGTAATCATAAGCTGACCTACCTCGATATTGAAGTGGATAATTTTGTCGAAAATACCTCTACTGTCAGCTCGTAGTATTATCAAAAGACTGGACGATTTTGGATATAAACCAGTACGGCAAACAGGAAGTCACATCCACCTTTATAATAGTACAGAAAGGCGATTGGTAACGGTACCAAATCATCAGGAAATTGCCTCAGGTACACTTCTGTCAATTCTCAAACAGGCAAATATTGAGCGTAAAAATTTTTTGAAGAGAATTAAGTGAGTGTGCAGACGATAGCTGCATGGTCATGGTGATACGGCTCAAGCCAGAAGGTCTTCTGCACAATGAGTCCACCCTCAGTGAGCCTTTCAATCGTCTCTGCAAAGACCTCTTCAGGTGTCCGCCTGATATCAACCGACCTCGTCTTCAGCATCAGGATCACCTGACCACCGGTGGTGAGGAACGGTAGATGCTTCAGGAGTATCCCTGCCTGGTCAGGCTGGGCAACATCCTGATACAGCAGATCCACCTCTTCAAGATAGGGTGCATACCGGTCAGGCCGGGTTGCATCACCCGCAATCGGGACGATATTCTTCCGCTTCTCAGCAACAACCAGAAGATCCCGAAGCGGCCGTGGAGCAAACTCGACCGCATAGACGACCTCCACATAATCGGCGACATGGGAGACGGTCGTCCCGTTCGCAGCTCCAAGGTAGAGCACCCGCATAGTACCTGAGAGATCGATTGAATCATCCAGCATGCAGAGTGCGGAGAGTTTCGACCGGTACGGATCCCAGACCCGGTACCCCTGCACCATCCGCTCGTTATACACCCCTCCTGCACCCGGAGAGACGATCTGCCCATCAACTCTGATCATAATGAACCTCCAACCATCGAATCGATCATCGCCTGTGCCGATGCGAGGAACTCAGGGTCCGGTTCTCCCCGGAAGAAATCGATCCTGGCCCCAATCGCAAGTTTTGCCGCAAGAACACGGGCCACCCGCCCCCGAACCTCACGGGGAGCATTATGAACCCGTCGGTGCTGGAAGATAATGCCGTGTTTGGGGGAGGGGGACCCCTGCCTGATATGCGAGAAGAGTGCTGCCTCAGCACCGATCACCTGCACCGAACTGCCGGGCATCCGGGCGAGTTTCTCAAGACCCCCTGCCCGCGCCATGATCCGTGCCGCAACAAGACCGCCGACAAGCTCGCTGGTATTTGGAATCACCCGTCCCGCAAGCCGTGATACCTCAGCAGCAAGTGCGGTCCGCGCTTCCATCAATCCTTCCATCTCTTTAGCCATCCCACGGAGAGGAGGTGATCTGCTCCGGAGGATCTTTGGAAGGATACGCTTCACCGATCCCTGCTTCCCCTTCTGTGAGAATGCCGGGTTCGTCACCTGGTACCATTCAACCAGCCGCTCGGAGAGGAGATTGATCACTTCATCCATCTGGTCGAGCATTCTCACCATCTGGAGGAGTTCCGCATCCTTTCCGGATACCGCATCTCTGATCTCCTCCCGCGCCTGGAGAGTGGTAACCTCGCGAAGCCGCCGGATATACTCACTCCGATCAGAGAAGAGCCCGCTCTTCTGAATCATATCAGCCGTCAGAGGGCGAAATGTCCGCATATCGGTTGCAATCGACCTCACCCTCGCCAGAAGATCAAGGGGGGCACCCTCCACAGGCAGCAGATCCCCGCGATCATCGACACTCAGACACCAGTATTCCATCTTGTAAGACTTGTGTAACCTCAGCACCTATATATCCGGCGACCAGATCTTCTCATATGTTCATCGAAGCGGCCGTCTTCATCATCGGTTTGATACTCCTTGTTAAGGGGGCGGACCTCTTCGTAGGAGGGGGGAGCGGACTCGCCTCAAGGTTTGGGATTGCACCCGCACTCATCGGATTCACCGTCGTTGCATTCGGAACATCTCTTCCGGAACTGGTCGTCAGCGCAAATGCTGCCCTCACCGGAAGCCCGGAGATTGCAACCGGCAATATCATCGGGAGCAACATCGCCAATATCGCGCTTGTGCTTGCGATCTGCGGAATACTCCATCCAAAGATGCTCAACCCCAGGGATCCCCATAACAGTGGGATTGGGATACAGATCCAGCTGATGCTCGCCGCAACCGCCCTCTTCTGCATCCTTGCATGGTCAGGCACCCTGTCTTCAATTGCAGGAGCGGTATTTCTGATCGCATTCATTCTGATCCTCCGCCTGCTCTGGAAGAAAGGGGGTGCCGATGAGATACGAACAGAGACGAAGGGGTATCTCGACTACCTCATGACAGCAGGAGGTATTGCCGCAGTCATCATCGGCGCCCAGCTCGTCGTCAACTCGGCAGTCGTGATCGCAACAGCCCTTGGAGTCTCCGCCTTCGTCATCGGGATGACGCTCGTTGCAGTCGGCACCTCCCTCCCCGAACTTGCTACATCAGTTGTTGCAATTGCACGAGGGCAGGGGGGGTTATCGGTTGGAAACCTCCTTGGGAGCAACATCTTCAACCTCCTCTTTGTGATGGGGATCATCGCCCTCATCACCCCGGTCCCAATTGATGCTCGGGGCGACCTCCTGGCAATGGCACTCTTCTCAGCTGCGGCAATTCCGATCACGCTCGCAGGAGAGAAGCTCACCCGCACCATATCAGCAATCATTCTGATCGGGTACTGTATCTATATCGGGGTGCTTGCAGGGATCATCTAGAAAAGCGGAATTCCAAGGATTGACCAGCAGATGATCGGGACCATGATCGCCCCCATGCAGAAGACCCGCTGGACAGAGACGAGCGGGGGAACAGACCCGATGGCAGTTGCAAGAAGAAGAATAAACAGTCCAAACGGTCCGGTCAGAAGAGCAGTCAGAACAACAAGCAAGACGACGACGGAGAGGTTCAGCCGCCGGATGTTCAGATCTGCAAGATACCGTGATCCCTTTGCAGCAAGGATAGTAAGCGGGTATGCAGCGAGAGCTGCTATACATCCGGCAAGAAGAATGCCGGAGAGCTGCGGCAGCTCCTCTGTTGCCACTGCTGCCATCGCGCCATTTCTCGCACGTGAGAGGGCATAGAGGGCGGCGATCCCGAGGAAGGCATTTGCAGTGTTTGCAGCACTCGTTGCGAGGATGTATCCTCTGCCCTGCCTGGTATAGGAGATGAAAGAGGCAAGAACCGCGTTTGCCGTTGCATTTGAGAATCCCGGCATCCACCCGACTACGGCACCGGCAATGGTACCTGCTGCAGCAGATCCGAAGATCTCACCCCTATCCATCCTGATTCCGCGATAACTCTGCTCGGGGATTGTACCGGATACACCCTTCAAGAGGATCGGCAAACCAAAAAGCCCGGTCAAAAGGGGGAGAAGGAGGGGGCTACCACCAGGGAGCACCTGCCACGAGAGATATGAGTACTCCATCGAAAATGATCCAAGAATACCTGAGGTGACAAAGATCGCCGCTGCCCACTCCGGAGCGGCTGATCGAACCACAAGAAGTCCCGCCACCCCGAGCAGAAGAAGACCTATCCACCAGTCTAGGTATGGCTGAAGCGGTGGCAGGAGGATAAAGAAGAGAGGGAAGAGGATAAGCCCAAAAACCGACCCTGCCGCAGACCCAAGTGCTGATATCCTGACCGCTTCCTCACCAAGACCCTTCATGCAGAGTGCATGGGCAGGCAGAACCGAGATCGCAGTATCGGGGTCAGGCACCCCAAGGAATGTGGAGGGGACAGCATCGAGGAAAGTATGCGTGATGAGTGTCGCAGTGACTGCTGCTGCAAAGACTGAGGGGCCAAAGAGGATGAGGAGTGCCGGATGAACTCCCAGGAGGATACCAGCCATCGGGTTTGAATGGATACCAGGGGTGCACCCACTGACTGTTCCGAGCACCACCCCGATTACTGCCCCGATGAGGATGCCGTCCATCATGCGAAAGAGATCATCAGCAGGAGAGGACAAGAATATCATGCATCCGGGCCTATAATGACACAATGATCATCGCGGTGACCAGACTTGCTGAGAAGGCAGGCAGAGACCAGGCTACCTGTGCAAGGTACGGCCATTCCTGCCGTACCGTCTCGCCCCTGGCAGCAGAGATCTACGATAACCAGATTCAGGCATTTGTACTCGAGGCTAATCGTGGTGCTTTCGACTGTATCTTCTTTACAAGCGCGCTTCCGGCAGAGAAGGTAGCCCCCCTCCTCAGAACAGAGGCGCGTATCATAGCAATAGGACCCCAGACAGCCCATATGCTTCAAGAGGCCGGCCTGAAAGCAGAGACACTCCCCACCTTCTACTCCCGCGACTTCGTTCCGTACCTCGGTGAATGGATTGAGGGGAGATCAATCGGAATCCCTCGTGCAGACGTCCCAAATCACGCCCTGATCCAGGCGATCGAAGATGCAGGAGGAGTCGCGTATGAGTACCGGTGTTATGGCCTTATTCAGACCAACACCCCCCTTGATCTTGAAGGGGCGGATGCAATACTCTTCACAAGCGCCAACTCCTTTATGATGGCGGTCTGGGAGCGGTCAATGGAGATCCTGCCCATTGCCATCGGGGAGATCACCGCAGACGCGATGCGAAGAGGCGGAATAGAACCGGCAGTCGTTGGAGATGGCTCACTCACCGGAACACTAGAAGCACTCAACAGGTACATACACAGGAATACATTATGAGCTCAGATCAACCAACCAGCATAACCTCCGGGATCATCGTCATTGACAAGCCACCGGGCCCGACAAGCCATGAAGTCGCCGCATGGGTCCGCGATATACTGGGTATCAACACCGGGCAGGGCGGAACCCTTGACCCGATGGTCTCCGGCGTCCTGATCGTGATGCTCGGACGAGCCGTAAAGGTTGCAGAACATCTCCTCGCCCATGAGAAGGAGTATATCTGTATCCTCCGGCTCCATGGGGATGTCCCACGGGATCGGATCGATGAGGTGGTCAGCGGATTCTGCGGCCGGATTTACCAGCGCCCCCCACGAAGGAGTGCGGTTAAGCGGGCTCTTCGGATCAGAACGATCCATGCGATCGAGGTGCTCGATGTGGAAGGCCGGTTCGTCCTTCTGAAAGTCCGGTGCGAGGCGGGCACCTACATCAGGACACTCTGTGTCCATATCGGGCTCGCACTCGGGGTCCGTGGACAGATGGTGGAGCTCAGGCGCACCTTCTCCGGCGGATTCTCTGAAGCGGATGCCCACACCCTCCACGAACTCGCAGATGCAAAAGCCTTTGCAGATGAAGGCGATGCCGAACCACTCAGAAAGATGATCCTCCCTATCGAGCGGGCAGTTGCGGATCTTCCGCCGATCACCCTCCGTGACACCGCAGTCGATGCTGTATGCAGGGGAGCACGGCTCGCCGGTGCGGGTGTCATCTCCTGTGGCACGTTTTCAAAAGGCGAAACAGTCTCTTTCATGACCGAATCGGGGAGATTTATCGGTCTCGGCACCGCCCGTATTGAATCAGAGAAGTGTGTTCCGGGAAAACACGGCTTTGTTGCAACTCCAAAAGCGATCCTGATGGAGCCGGGAACATACGCCCGTGGATGGACGAAGAAGAGCAGGGTTAATAAATAACCCCATCAATAACTATACTGCATCTTTTGCTGAGGTAGTCTAGCGGTAAGGCGCGAGGCTGGAAACCTCGTGAGGCGTTTGTCTCTCGGGAGTTCAAATCTCCCCCTCAGCGTTTTGAAATCAGGTTCTCCTTTTCTGCCAGATCATTAATACTCCCCCTCTGATCCCTCTTCTTGGAGTCAACAAGCTCGTCTACCTCTTTGTCAACCGGCGGCGCGATGATGAGGTGAAACGAGCGGCGTTGGGTGCGGCGATCCGACATGAGGGGGCGCGGGGCTATGTGCTTGAGAGCGTGGAACTTGGAAACCGCGGTTCACACATGATCTCCCGGCGGTTCGATCCCGATAACCCAGGGATTTCGTTCGACGTCCGCTTATCGAGGTAAATGGGCGTGCCAGTACGGGCGATGTGTTCCTGACTGAGAACAAGTACAAAACGTCGACGCAGCTGAAGTCCGCCTGATCCGGGATTCATTACAGCTGGGGTGGATGCAGGTGGTGATGGTGGAGCACTATCAGGCAGGGAAGGATGACATCCTGCACGCGTCAGAGGGGTGATCACCCTGCATGCCCGATGAGAAATGATTCCGGCTCTCTAATGGTGATGCCAGGGAGTGTCTCTTCGATTTTCTTGCGGTTGTTCAGGATATGGGTCTTGTCGGCGGTGACGAGACTGACCTCCTCCCCTATCCGATGGATCTGTATGAAATATGCGTCCAGAATCACAAGGATATCTGGTTCATAGCCGATGACGGGGATCAGGGCACTTTTTTGATCCGGGAGATCCAAGTCATAATTCTCGGGGCAACAGGTATAACAGATGACCGGCGCTGAAGGGTCATCGGGACGGCAATCTCTATCCAGCGAATCCAATGCTCCCTTGATAACGTCGATGATCTCCTGTCTGAAGGTTTCCCGATCATTTTCTGTCCCCAGGACACAGTTGCGGAGATCATCCATGTTTTGATGCACGAAAGAGGTGAGCACATTTTTCTCTTTCTCGTTATTAAGTGAGAGGATATACCGCTTGGTGAGTCTCTTGATAGTCATATCGAGGGTGAAGGGGTCAGGAGAGGCAGGGAGTGATTTTAAAAGATAGTTCAGGTATTTTGTCATTGTTCTCCTGAACAGACCAAATACCCCGGTGCATTCCTTATACACCCGCTCACTCGTATGCCGTAGGAAGCCGTCCTGCTGCAGATATCGGTGAGTGTGATGGTGCTGTCCATCCCATCCGATCCGGGATCCGACAAGGATGTTTGTGTCGAGGAAATGATGGAGGGAGGACATCGTGATCAATCTCTTCAGGAGAGGTAACCCTCAATCAGGGAGGAGAGGATCCTCTTTGAGCGGTCGTTGGCATTCCGGCTGTTGGTTAGGCGGGCCGATTCCCGAATTTTTCGGTTAAATCTGTTCACCCAGGGGATCATGTTCGAGAGTGCCGACCAATATTCCCCTTCCCATTGCTCGACTTTTTTGTCGT
>NZ_JAUSCG010000038.1 GCF_030651615.1 Methanocalculus sp. | reverse complement strand
TGGGAAGATAAGGATACATCCTGAGTTATGATGAGAACCATTTCATCATAACGACTCCGTCTTCGCCGTCCTTATAGTAGCTGTCGTAGGTGAATACCTCCTGGTATCCAAGTTTCCTGTAGAAGTTAATCGCATTCCGGTTCGAGATCCTGACCTCAAGCTCGATTGCAGTTGCTCCTCTCTGGAGGAAGTCATGTTCGATCCAGCTGATAAGTTCGCGCCCGACACCCATGCTCTTGAACTCATCTGCCACAACGAGGGTGCAGAGGTGCCCATAGATCGCCTCCCCGGTATCTTCAATTCCACCTCCGCAGAACCCGATGATCCTGCCGCCTGCAACTGCGACGAAGAATGAGGAGAGGTACAGGCTCATCGCTTCACGGATTCCCTGTTCTCCCCAGGGATCGTTGAATGCCTGGACTTCAAGTGATACGATCTCCGGTATGTCGCCCGGATCGGATCTCCTGATGAGAAATGCATCCCCGTGCCCGGAACCAAAACCTGTCGTCACCATCTTTCTTTAGAGTACACCACCTATAACTACGTGAAGGTTTTTCCATGGTTGGCATCTACCCGTTTGTAGCGCTTCGTCCGGCGCAAGAGGAGTCGGCATATGTGCCGTCTGTTCCTTACGATGTCGTTTCGGCAGAAGAGGCGGCGGCCTGTATTGCAGAGAACAGGAAGAGTTTTCTCCGGGTTATCCGCTCAGATGCCGAACTTCCTGACCTCCCCCCGTATGATGACGCGATCTATGCCCGCGCCCGCGCGATCTTTGAAGAGATGAAGGCAGACGGGCTCTTTGTGCAGGATACCGGAGAGAGTTATTCTGTGTATCAGGTGGAGCATGGGGGTCAGACGTTCACCGGTCTTGTCGCCTGTGTCGGTGTTGATGATTATCTGAATAAAACCGTGAAGCGTCATGAACTGACACGGTATGACAAAGAGGAGGACAGGACCCGGCATATTGACTCTGTCAACGCCAATACAGGTCAGGTCTTCCTCCTGTATCGTGATCCCGGTGGTATCCATGAGTTCATCACCTCAAGAGCAACAGGAGCTGCGATAGCCGAGACTGTGACGAAATCCGGTTCTGTCCACCGGATATATCCGATCACCGATCCTGAAGAGATCACCCGTCTCTCCACACTCTTTGCCGATGTCTCCTCACTCTATATTGCTGATGGTCACCACCGGGCAAAGAGTGCAGTGAATGTCTGTGACCGGCGCAAAGAGCGGGGTGATCTGACCCCCGAAGCCACGCGGTTCATGGGTGTCCTCTTTGCACATGATTCGGTTCTCATTCACGGGTATTCCCGGCTCATCAGAGATCTGTCAGGAATGACAAGAAATGAGTTCCTTTCAGCTCTTGCAGATGAGTTTACCATTCGTGAGATCGAAGGTGTCGATACAAAAGCATCCGAGATCCGGCAGACCATGAAGGATGCACACCATCATATCCTGCATCTGTATATTGATGGCCGGTTCTATGAACTCTCTCGGGAGATCGATAAAAAAGCAGATACCGTCTCACGTCTTGATGTCACTCTCCTTCAGGAGAAGGTGCTTTCGCCGCTCCTTGGGATCACCGATCCACGCGGTGATAAGAGGCTTGAGTTTATGGGTGGTGCCCATCCGATCCATGAGCTGATCTCTCATGTCGATTCAGGTGACTATGCCGCCGCTATCCTGATGCAGCCTGTCAGGATTGAAGATCTCTGTGAGATTGCGGATAACGATGGTATAATGCCCCCAAAATCAACCTGGTTTGAGCCGAAGCTCCTCTCCGGATTAGTCATCCATACCCTTGACTGATCTGTGGGGAGTGCCTCTCACCCCAAAAGCTCTTTTTGTTATAGGTTGGATGGATCTCTTGTGCATCGTCTGCTCCTGATCGTCTTTCTTCTGCTGCTGATCCCTGGTTGTTATACCAGTTCCGTAGTTGAAGCTCCACCCCCATTTGATCAGGTGGAGCCTCCTGATGACGTTATAGAGAGGATCAGCCTTGATGACGCCCTTTCTCTGACTGAACCACCGGTTTATCTGATCATCGGCCGCGACCTCACGCCGGATGGAACCGCAGCTTCATGGACGATCCTGTCAGCAGATCCGGATGGCGGATACCGTTTCCTCTTCATCAGAGCAGGAGATGTGGCCTCTGCCAGGTGGGAAGGGAAGATTCCACAGAGGGCGATCGATCCCCGTGAGTTTCCGATACCAACAAATCCGGTTCCTCTCCTGATGTATCCGGAGGCTTTCTGATGAAGGATGACGCCGTTGTCACCTTTGACTTTCTGGTCGGGTTCACCATCTTTATCATATCGTTCATCTTCGTCGCTGCAATGGTTCCTCATGCCCTCTTTGCGGTACAGTCGAGCAGGATCGACTATGATGCAGTGGCATACAGAACCGGTGTCATCCTGACAGAAGATCCGGGTATGCCGGCATCTCCGGATTTTCCGGTCTGGGAGTACCAGATGGTATCTTCCGATGTTGTCCGGATGGGTCTTGCGGTTGAGAAAGGAGCTCCTCATATCCTCTCCCTGGGGAAGGTGGAACGGTTCTTTGATACCAATTTCTTCACCTATCCTGATGATTACCGCCGTTCTCTCATCTTTGGGGATTATCCATACTCGTTTAATATCACCCTCACCGCCCGGGGGATCATTCGATCGATCGGACCTGATCCACCGGCATCATATGGGACTGTCCGCCGGGTGGTGGCGGTGAAAGAGCCTTCTGTTCTCATCGTGGATGGTAATGAAGATGATGAGGTGCATAAGATGTTTCATGTATCTGGAAACACGACCCCAAATCAACGTTTTGCCGTTGAAATACCCTGTGCTCTCCTCCTTAACCGGTCGGTCGAACCGGCATTCCGGATCGATCCGAGGACCGATCCACTTCAGATTGATATCCGTAATTTTGATAAGTACCTGAATGCAACCGATCCGGCGACATTGACCGAAATCAGGATAAGTCGTGATGGTATCACTCTTCCGTTCACCGCCTATACCCTGATAGTGGATGAGAGCATTGCAACGCTCCCGGTGGAGGTCTCGGAGTCTGTCTTCTTTATACTTCATCCCGTTCCACATCCTCCCTGGAGGGAGCAGGACACTCTCGGGATAACCTTCGTCTT
>NZ_JAUSCG010000037.1 GCF_030651615.1 Methanocalculus sp. | reverse complement strand
AGGGAAGCCTCCTTCTTTACCCGATCATTTGAGAAATCCGGAGCTCTTGGGAGGGTGGTCTTCTTCATGAACCTGACCAATGATCCAACTATCGAACGGCTGACAACACCGCGGTGTGCCCTCACGGTTGCGGAATATCTTGCATATACTCTCAACCACCATGTGCTGGTGATACTGACCGATATGATCAACTATTGCGAAGCACTCAGGGAGATTTCTACTGCCCGCGAAGAGGTGCCGGGGAGGCGTGGATATCCGGGGTATATGTATACCGATCTCTCGACGATCTATGAGCGTGCCGGAAAGATTAAAGGTAAAAAAGGCTCGATCACCCAGATCCCCATCCTGACGATGCCCGATGATGATATCACCCATCCTGTCCCGGACCTGACCGGATATATTACCGAAGGTCAGATTGTGCTGTCACGGGATCTCTTCAGGCGGGGGGGAGATCCGCCGATTGATCTGCTCCCCTGCCTTTCAAGACTGATGAACTCCGGTATCGGTGCGGGAAAAACACGGGAAGATCACAGGAATGTCGCTGATCAGCTCTATGCCTCCTATG
This sequence comes from Methanocalculus sp., assembly GCF_030651615.1. Taxonomy (GTDB): domain Archaea; phylum Halobacteriota; class Methanomicrobia; order Methanomicrobiales; family Methanocorpusculaceae; genus Methanocalculus. The sequence continues at coordinate 4,834 of NZ_JAUSCG010000037.1, read as the reverse complement.
CCTATGGGCGGGATCTCAGGCGGCTTGTTGCGATTGTTGGTGAGGAGGCCCTGACCGAACTTGACAGGAAGTACCTTAAACTTGCTGATGAGTTTGAAAAAACCTTCATATCACAGGGTGATGAAAACCGGGGGATTGTACGGACGCTGGAGATCGGGTGGAATCTTCTTGCCATACTTCCGGAAGAAGAACTCAAGCGAATCAAGGTGGATTATATTGAGAAATATCATCCAGGGTACAAGGAGGCGTGAGGAGTGGAACAGGCCAAGCCCACACGAATGGAGCTTATCAGGGTGAAAAATCAGATCAAGCTTGCTGAGCAGGGAAAGGATCTCCTCCGCCAGAAGATGGATGCATTAATCCAGGAATTTTTTCTGATCATGAAAGATGTATCGGATTCCCGCTCAGAACTTGAGGTTATCGATGTCTCGGCCCGCCACTCACTCCATCTGGCGATTGCTGTTGATGACTCTGTTGCAGTCCGTTCTGCTGCCCTTGCAACACGGAGAGGCGTGTTCCTCGATATTGCCAGGAAGAATATCATGGGGGTGCCGGTACCTGTCCTCGAGAAGAAGGTGATCTCGAAAGGGACGTTTGAGAGGGGCTATAGTGTGCTTGGTGTCTCCGGCAGGATTGATGAGGTTGCCGAGAAGTTCGAACGTGAACTGGATCTGATCATCGCACTTGCCGAGACAGAGACATCTCTTAGGAGACTTGGGGAGGAGATCCAGATGAACCGCAGGAGGGTGAATGCCCTTGAGCAGGTGATGATACCTGAACTCAAAGAGATGGCAAAAGGCATCAAAATTGCGATAGAAGAGCGTGAACGTGAAGATCTCTTCAGGTTAAAGAAGGTTAAGAAGATCATAAATCGCAGGAAACAGGCCGAGAAGGCAGGGGCATAAAAAAAGTGACTGCCCTGCCGGTATCTTCAGAGCCCGTGCTGATTCCGGAGCAGAGATGTGATGCCATATGAGGGGGTGCAGGGTTTTGATCTCCGCTCTTTTGGTCGCTTCAGGGCTTCATCGATCCGCTCTCTGCACCGTCCGAGTGCCTGTGTCTTCAGCTTTTCGATAGCGTTTGCTGCTTTGTCTGAACACCCACCAGCAACTCTCTCGTTCATAACGTCACCCTCTCTCGTATAGTATCAATGACTTGCCTAGTATTGCGCCCATAGTATATATATTAATTCATCAAAGGTGTTATCTAAAAATTTTGTGGTTATGGACCAGATTACGTTGATGAGAGATCACTATCTCTTGAGATGATATCGCTTATTGGATATTGGGGCAATAGAGTGTTCCAGGCACGAGTGTTCATCACAATGCATTTTTCAGCGAGAGGCCGATGCCACCTTTCTTCCGGTCCATGTTCCGGCAACAACCTCTTGAGCTCCTTCATAATATACAGCACCTGAGCATTGTCAAGTTCGATAAGGCAGTAATATCTGACCGGTTTATCAAGTTTTTCTTCTGCAAAACGATAGAGAAGGGTATCTCGAAATTTGAATCTGAGAGCATCAATAATCTTCTTCTCCTCATCGTTGTGCTTATTCGTTCTCTTTGAGAAATCCTTCACCTCAACAAAAAGGTAATGATCTTCCATCTCGACAATGAAATCTACTGCTTTCATGCAATGGGACAGACCATGATATGTAGGTTTATCTTGGATCTGCTCGTCAAACTTAAAACCTCCTATCGCCCCCTGAAAGTTAAACTGAAGATTTCCTTCCTGCAAAATCAATCTGCAACCACCCCGAGGGTTCGCTCAATCTCTCGTCTGACCAGATCACCAAATGTCTCGTCAATGGCATTAGGTTCGACATCCTGATATCTGCTCGTTGATTTGATCTCAATCTCATCTGTTGCAACATTTCGGTAAAGGCTGTGGTACAAAATTCTGTCTTCCTCTTGAATCTGAAGATCCAACTCCTTGAGAATGACATAATCATGTGTTGAGAGGAAGATTTGCACCCCGTTTCGTTGCAATTCAACAAGAATATTTATAACGGTCTTCATCAGGGCTGGATTCAGGTTAGTTTCAGGTTCATCCCAGAAGAGGACAGAGCCAGTTGAGAGGGTTCCGTTCTGAATGAGCATCCAGAGGAGTGCAAGTTTTCTGAAACCTTCGGCAAGGAGAGTAAATTCGAGTTCTCCTTGCTTGTTTTTAAGGAAAAACTCCTCTTTCTTTGTGATCACCTTCCCATCCATCGCATTCTGGAGAATAGCAAGGAGATTTTTTCTGTTCTTATCCATCGGGCCTTTGAGTGTACCAAGATATGCCCGATCGATGATGTCTGCATAGACTTCTTCAAAATGAATATGCCTCATATTATACAGAGAACGGAAACCGGGTGCATTTGCCATCATATCCTTGACCGGAATATATGCTGAATCAAGTGGTGCTTCCATCCATTGCTTCAGATCCCCAGTTGTCCTGGCTGACTCATAGGACCGGGTATGATTTGATAAGGAGAGTTGGATGGCAATCTCCTCCTTCCTGTCTTTGACTCTTCGATAAATGCCGACATAACCCCTTGAGCTTTCTGCCGAACGTTTTACGAGTCGCCCTGTCTGCTCACCTGAGGGAAGAAATACTCTCGTAATCTTCTCCCCCAGACTCTTCTGACTTCGGGTAATATCAGAGGCAGCATAGAGTGCCTTGAGAATATGGGTCTTACCTGTTCCGTTCTTGCCAATGAAGATGTTGATACCCGGAGAGAATTCAATCTCAAGGTGATCAAACGCGGTGAATCTCTCAAAAATAATACGAAGAAGCATAATCTGAAGAACCCTCCTGGTACATCATACATCTTTTTCAAGTTTAACCTTTCTCCTCTCAGAATCTTTCTGTGATCAGATTATTTATCCTTACAGATCCTTGAAGAGAGTACATACAGGTGAATACATATGCTTGAACTCATCATCGGCGGGATTCTGGTACTTCTCGTCATAGGAATTGCTCTCTGGTTTGTAAGCATCTACAACCGTTATTACCGACTGAAGAACGCATCTGAAGCAACACTCGGCCAGATCAAGGTCGCCATGAAGAAGCGGCTCGATATGATCGACCAGCTGCTCGGATCTGTCAAAAGCTATGCGCAGTTTGAGAAGAGCACACTTGAATCTGTCACAAAGATGCGTGCAAGCGTCGGATCAGCCGGTGCAGGTGACCTGAATGCCATTGAAGCAGAATCACGGAGTGTCCTTGGCCGCCTCTTTGCAGTCATGGAGAACTATCCTGACCTGAAGACCTCACAGACGGTAAAGGACCTGATGGGCTCGATCAAAGGACTCGAAGATGAGATCGCCCGCCACAGGTACACCTTCAACAACATCTCCCAGCAGTTCAATACCATGCTCCAGACAATTCCATCGAATATCGTCGGAAACATGATCGGGATGCAGAAGCTTGAGTACCTTGAGTTCGAAGATGAAAACCTTGCAAAAGCTCCAAAGATAGAGTTCTGAGGTTCATTCATGGAAGAGAAGAAACAGGTTGCCATCCTCATCATTGCAACCCTTCTGCTTGGACTGTCGGCACTTGCCGTGATGGCGGTCTTTCCATCAGATGCAGTTAACTTTGGTGGAGACCTTATCGTCGAATCCTATGAGGTTGTCTGGAACGAAGATGGAGAGCTCATCGAACGGTACGTCTATTCTGTTCAATCAGCCGAAGAATATCGGATGCTCTACCGGAACTGGAAAGTCCCTCTCATCTATGGAGATCAGGCATCCGATCAGCCGCATATCAGGCTCAATGGAGCATCGGCTCCGGATGGAGCTGTTGCGTACCTGAAGACGGGCAGCGGCCGCATCCATCTCTTTAATGGTGATAACTCACGTGTTCGATCACTTGTTGCCGACCTTGCATATCCAAACGAGGTTGGGATTGCCAACCCGAACTACTTCACACCCGGTGAATACATCGTCGAATATAGATACTTGATGGTTCCTCCGGTTGAATATGACAGTAACGCTGTTCATATCAACCTGATGTTTGCTGACGAGCATATTCCGTATAAGGATGTTACAATAACGCTCATATCCGACCGGATCACGGATGTCTATACACATCCCCCAACATATGAGATCATCAAAAAAGAGGGAATGATAGTGTTATCTGGCAGTTCTCCTTCCAACGAGCGGATCGAGGTTGAGTTCCTGATGACACCTGATGCACGTGACTCTGTTGCCGGGATTAAAACGTATGTTGAGGGAGTCAGGGAGCAGACCGAATCGGCAAATAATTCGTATCTCCTTGGTTTCTTCATTGCGGACATTCTGCTCCTCATCGGAAAGATACTTGTCATCATCACGCCGTTCCTTCTGCTCCTCCTCTACATACTCTATGGCAGGGAGAAGGAGTTCACCGTTCCGGAGTACCTCAGTACTGTTCCGGATGAGACACTGCCTCCCTGGCAGGTGAATCTCGTCTTCAATAAAGATGCCTTCGCATCTGATGAGAACGGATTCTATGCGACACTCCTCGATCTCCACAGGAAGAAGAAGATTGAGATCCGGGAGAATCCTGAGAAGAAAGGAGTGACGATCCGGCTTCTTGAGGAGGAGGGAGATGATCAGTATGAACAGAAGGTGATGAACTTCATCTCCTTAAACTCTGATGAGTCAGGGGTTCTTGATACCAGTTACTTTGAAGCGGTTGCACAACGGGCAAAGAGCTCATCAGCTGATGAGCATATCGCCATTGCCCTCAAGGATAACCTAAACGACCTGATGACCAGAACCGATGAGCGGATCTCTGGCCGGTATGCTGTGGATGGGAGGGGAACACCTGCTCTCATTCTGCTTGGAGCGTTCATTTATATCATCGC